>JANYFI010000188.1 GCA_025362765.1 Ferruginibacter sp.
ATTTCTTTCTGTTATTTATAATTTTCAAAATGATTTGGTAACTTTTTATTAGTTACATGATAAATCTTTAAAGTGGGTAACAGTGTAATTCCTTGCTGATAATCCGCAACGGGCAAAACAGTGAAATTACCTTTTAATATTATTTTCAATCATACTCTTGATAGAATTATAATTTTCTTCACCACTTCCCAGCCACTTCCCTATGATAACACCCTTTGGGTCGATTAATATTTTCATTGGTATTTCGTATACAAAATACGATTTGGTAATTTGTTCGTTTATTAACGCATTTGGCCATAAATTAATCCCATCATCCTCAATTGTTTTTAGATAGGCCGTCGTGTCGGTATCTTTTGAGATGCCGATAATATCAAGACCATATTTATTATATTCCTTATAAAGTTCTTTTACTCTTGGAAAGTCTGCTCTGCATGGGCCGCACCAGCTTGCCCAGAAATCTAATAATACGTATTTATTTTTTTTAGTAGTAAGTGAAATCATATTACCCAGGTTATCCCTTTGAACAATTTCAGGCGCCATCATGCCCACTTTAATTTTATACGAGTCTATTTTTTTTTTGGTTTGTATGCCAAAATAAGAATCCTGATCATTCCTGGATAGCTTGCTATACATTAATTCTACTTTTTTGATATCATCATCTGAAGCATTATTTTTTAATGATCGGGCATAGCTGTAGAGCGCATAGTTTTGTAAAAATGATAGGCTCTTTGTTTTTAGGTATTCATAATATATATCATTATTCATTTTTTTTGAAGTAGAATCAATTTGCTTTTGAAATCGCACTATTGCCTCTTTATCACCAGTTTCCTTACTCTTTAAAAGACCCCTAAAAAGTGAGGACAATTCTCTATAATAAGGCTCCGCTCTTGTGTTTAGTAGTTTATACTCAGTATATGCTTGGGAGCCCGATATTGTTGCATTAGAAAAAGAATCTGTTGAAGAAATTACCACGGTTGCGGGCTCTACTACAGCCGTAATCATATATTTATTCTTTACGTTATCTGGAATGCGTGGGTTTTTTGCATACAAAGTAATTTGTGCGGTAACCCCCGTTTGTATCCTGAAACTATATTTATTACCTATTACCCTTGCACTATCACTGCCACTGCCTTCATTATTACCACCGAAATAAATTATGTAAACAAAATAAACAGGCTCTTTTAAATGGTTAACGCTTCCCTGAATAAATAGCTCGCCTGGTTTTCTTTTTTTTACATTTGTTTGAGACAGCGTTACTATTGGAGTTATAGTAAACAGGAAAACAAGAAATTTTAACATGGCTAAAAATTAAAAAGATGAATTATGACAGTTAAACTTTATATTGAAAACACTTAATTTATGTTGTGGCGATTTAAATGAGGTTGCCTTAAAAGTAGATCGCAACCTCATTATCCAACTTAACTACAAGTATTCATGCCGCCCCAATTGTTACTCGTGCAATATGAATCACAAGTGCTGCAACTTGCCATGCCAGCAAAATGGCCTCCGGTACAGCACACGCATGAATAGCCATCGCCGCTACCCGCTGTGATATTCTTCATTTCAGTTCTGCTTAATTTGCCTTGTATGTTTGCAAGGCTCATTTTTGTTGTTTTAAGTTTTTAAGTTTTTATAAATTGCTTATGCCTTAGCTTTTAGCAGCAAAGGCTTTGGCTGCCCCGCTACAGTGTTGCAACACCGTATAGTTCCTCAGGGCTTTTCTGTTGGTGAACTATTCAAGCAAAAAATATTGTAAATCCTTCGTGTCATTTATCTCCTGGCAGCAAAACTTAATTTTTTAAATGAGCTTCAATTAATTTTTTCAAATCCACATTTTCTGGCCGTGGGGCATTGGCCTCAATAATTTCCCCCTTTTGATCAAGTAGAATAAATCTCGGTATCTCTAAAACTTTATATTTATCAAGAAAAGATTGCCGTTCAAAATTTTCGAAAATGTATGAACTCGTTGAATCAATTTCCAAGTCTTCGCATTTGTTTCGCCAATCAATATTGCGTCGGTCTGTTGACAGATAAATAAATTTGACCTTGTCGCTACTGAATTCATGGCTAAGTATTTTTGAAAAGGGCATCTGTTGTATACAGGGCGAACACCAACTGGCCCAAAAATCCAATAGCAATAGACTACCTCTGTTTTGTTGAATAATTTCGTCCAAAGTATACACTTTTGAATCAGCTATACTTATTAATCGGTTGTCGGTTTTGGATGTTGATTTTTTTGCATTCTGTTTTAAATCGAAATAGGTATTGTCAATAATATTCTTGTACAATACCTCGTCACAAATTTGATGGTAATGTTTTAGAGTGCCTTTTGATATTTTAATTCTTTTATTAATCGCATCATACAGAAGGTCTGTCAAAAGAAAGTCTTTTGCTAAATGTCTAAATTTTTGTTCAATAGAATCCATTGCATCTTTGATTTTGTTATTGTTCGTTATTTCTCTCCTTTTAATCTTAACTAAAACATCTTCCAAATAACGGATTTCATTATTACTGCCAAAATCAATTTCCTGTTGCGATCGAATATTATTATACTGAGGCAGCAACTCAAATAGTTTGTTTTCCAGCAGCCCGTTTTTTATTAATTCAGTCCGGTAATCAAAATAAAAATTGAACATGGCAGATCTTGTTTCAACAGTGTAAACAGCTTCAGCCAATGATCTAAAATGCTCACCAATACCATAGGCTGTGGCCAGTGAATCAAACAACAGGTGGCCATTTGTGATAAAACCGGGAATTTTGGATCGC
>JANYFI010000193.1 GCA_025362765.1 Ferruginibacter sp.
TGGAAAGTAACAACAGTAGGTGATGACATAGCCTGGATACATAAAGGCGGTGACGGAAGTTTGTATGCCATCAACCCCGAAGCAGGTTATTTTGGCGTAGCGCCCGGCACCAACTACCACACCAATCCAAATGCCATGGAAAGCATTAAAGCCAACACCATTTTTACTAATGTGGCTGTTACAAAAGATGGTGATGTATGGTGGGAAGGAATGACCAAAGAAATTCCGGAAGGCTTAACAGACTGGCATGGCAAAACATACGATCCAAAAAGCGGAGCGCCTGCAGCCCACGCCAATAGCAGGTTTACAGCGCCTGCCTGTCAAAACCCAGCCATCGACAGCGAATGGGATAATCCTGCCGGCGTACATATTGCAGCCTTTGTTTTTGGTGGCAGAAGAACCTCCGTGATACCGCTGGTAAGCCAGGCGTTTAACTGGAGCTTTGGAGTGTACGCAGCCGCAACTATGGGCAGCGAAACTACCGCCGCCGCATTCGGAGAAATCGGCAAGGTGAGACGTGATCCTTTTGCGATGTTACCATTTATGGGTTATAATATGGGCGACTATGTAAACCATTGGTTGCAGTTTGGCCGCGATTTGCCCAACGCTCCACGCATATTTAGTGTTAACTGGTTTAGGAAAGATGAAAACGGTAAATTTTTGTGGCCCGGCTTTGGTGAAAACATGCGGATATTGAAATGGATTGTGCAGCGGGTAAATGGCGGCGCAAGTGCGGTAGAATCTCCCATTGGCTGGATGCCCCGTTATGAAGATATGGACTGGAGAGGAATAGAAAATTTCAGCAAAGATGATTTTTCTAAAATTATGACACTTGACAGAGAACCATGGAAGCAGGAACTACTTTCTCACGAAGAATTATTTTCTAAAATATACGATAAACTTCCGAAAGAATTTTATTTTATCAGGGAGTTGTTATTAAGTGCTTTGTGGAGATCTCCTGAACATTGGGGATTAGCTCCTGAACACGTATAATAATGTTATTGATCATCATGGATACATTGTTATCTGTGATGTTCATTTTAAAAATAGATTATTTTTTTGCAATCAGTATTTACCGAATGCCTTGATGTAAGTATAGTGTGTATACTTTGTGTGCAACTGCGAACGATTGATTGTTTTCTGCGATTGCCTGCCATGTGTTTTGAATACGGCTGAAATCCTGACCACCCAATAACCTTCGCAGGCGGGATATAGCCGAACGAAAATATCAGTTCCATCTTTTTTGTATAATAAATTATAAGATGGAGGAAGGGGTATTATACAATGAAAGATTATGGCGGAATCGCACTACAGTGAAAAAGAAAAAGACGTAAGGCAGTTAGGGGCAGTCTTGCTTAAAACCGGTACCCTGCTCATGAGTGCCGGCGCTAACACTGGGCGTATAAGAACCACCATTAGTCGTATCTCAACTGCTTTCGGTTATTCTGTTGAATTACATATCAGCCAACGGGCAATTACGCTTACCCTATTGGATGAAGAAGACACTTCTTTCTTTAGCGGATTAAGAAGAACACCTCCGCATATAATTAATTTTAAAATTATTTCCGGTATCAGCACTATGAGCTGGCGTGTGCCTGAATTGCAATGGACGATCGGCCAGGTAGAAAATGAACTAAATCGGCTGGAGCAGGCACCACATTTTCCACGATTGATGGTGCTTACCCTGGTAGGCTTGGCTGGTGCAGGGTTTTGCGCATTGGCAGATGGCAGCGGGCTGGATATGTCGCTGACCTTTGTAGCATCCTTTGTGGGATTATTCGTGCGCCAGGAAATGACAAGGGCAAATTATAATCCTTACCTGGTGGTATATTGTGCAGCTTTCACTACATCCTTAATCGCCGGCTTTCCTTCCAGGCTCGGAATCGGCGATAGTCAGAATCACGCATTTGTTACCTCTGTGCTATTCCTTATTCCGGGGGTACCTTTAATTAATTCATTTTCTGATATTATTGATGGCAATATTCAAAATGGTATTACGCGGGGCTTTACTGGTTTTATTATAGCTTTTACCATTGCGTTAGGTGTACTTACCACCACATTTATTTATCAACTTTAAGCAATGATAGGAACAATTATTTTTAAGGCGGTTTGGGCCGGCATAGCAGGGCTGGGGTTTGCCGCATTGTTTAATGTACCAGGTAGAAGTTTTTTCAACATCTTTTTATTTGGTGCCATTGGTGTATTGGTAAAACTATTGTTGCTTTATTTTAACATTAATATTGTAATGGGATCGTTATTTGGCGCCGCCGCGATAGGCTTTTTAAGTATTCCCGCAGCCCATTACAAACATACGCCTCCACTTATATTTTATATCCCCGCGGTAATTCCAATGATTCCCGGTATTATGGCTTACCGGATGATGTTGGGGCTGCTTAAATTAACCGGAAATCCTGAATCACCCGATTACAATGCACTGCTGGCAGAGACGGTTAATAATGGTCTTAAAGTGCTGTTCATACTGATCAGCCTTTCGGTTGGTGTAATTGTTCCAATGTTGCTGATGCGCAAGGAATCTGTAAAAGACATTAAAGTTATGTTTGTAAAAAAATAAAAATAAATTATACGGTGCGGTTGCCGTTCTCCTGATTTTTTGCGATCTTTTTTTATCTTTCAGCACGGGCCTTTTTTCTTTTAATTACATTAACAGGCGTATCAAAGTCCGAAATAATATTTTCGATCATTTTTATAAATTTAATTGCTTGCCATATCTTTAACTGGTTATGGATACGTTGCAATGGACACTTATTTTACTGGGGTCATTTATAATCGGATTATCGAAGGCGGGGCTAAAAGGTATTGATATGATGAATGTAACCATCATGGCGCTTGTGTTTGGCGGCAAGGCTTCTACGGGTGTGGTACTGCCATTGCTGTGCGTGGCGGATATCATGGCGGTGATATATTATAAGCGACA
>JANYFI010000273.1 GCA_025362765.1 Ferruginibacter sp.
ATCTTGTTTGCGTATATGATCTGAATGATCGTATGCGATCTAAAACAATGAAAATAGCAGCGCAGGCAGATTTTCTAACCATAGAAATACCAAACCCGTATCCTGAAGCAGTGCTGGCTGCAAGCCAGGAGAAACTGGCCTTCGACGGTAAAGAAAGCCAAATTAATCAGGGCCCGGAAAGAGGAAAGAAGTTTACAGTAAAGTTGTCAGCTGATAGACAAACTATGACTGTTAACTCAATTGTACACCTGATGGTTGCCACTCCTTACAATATAAATGTTCAGAAACAAGCATTTTTTTACGTAACAGAGGTTTGGAAGTTGAGCAATGATGGCAAGTCTATTTCTGTTCAGGCCAATGCAAAATCAAACTTATTCGGATTTGGCGGCGAGCGTTCCTGGAAGACCGTATTCGATCAAGCCAGTTAGTATTCAAAGACTTTTTTTGTACAAGCCCGACTTAGTTCGGGCTAAAAAATGTCGTGCCGATCGACGCCCACTGGTGCAAGCAGCGCTTCAAACCATTAAACCCTTGCTTTGGCGCAAGTATGCAGGGCGGCTACTGTGTTGGCGTACTTGTGCCTTGCTGAATCTTCAAGATAAATTGCCTAACAAAAAATCGGGGAGTTTAAATAAGGCTATTTGCTGATACACGCTGCCTACGCCAGGAGAGGCCAGTTCAGGATGGTAGATTGTCCTAACGACAATTGGATTTTCTTCGCAGCAACGTCCTCACTGGCATTGTGTGTTGGCCAGGAACCTGCGTACTACGGAGCGGAATTCCTGAGTCCAAATTTCAGCTACTAATTACGAAGGAGGGAACTATACAATAGATGAAAATTTAAAAAATGAAAAACTTCCCTTTAGACTGTATGCGAAAAAATTATGGGCACAAAATAAAATTGAAAAGTGGCATAGAGAAAATGCGCTATTGCCAAAAGATGGCTTGCTTCCATGCTACCTCCGTGGCTGGTGCACGTTCCTACCCCCAAGGTTGATCCTAACCAAACACCTGTTGCTGTGACGATTTGAAATGCACCCATTTAAAGATCCATGCAGTGCAATTTAAAAATTAATTGTAAATTGAGTTACCAATAAAATTATAGCACTATATTTTTAACCATTAAAAATTAACAATATGATACAGGTAAAAAATCATTTCATATACAGCCCAGGTGGTGAAAATGAAGGCAGTACAACCCCTATTGATAATGCGGATAAAAAAGACGTTGCCGGGGAGGCAGCTAAACCAGCAGAAGAAAAATCTTTTGTTAAGAAAATTAAAGATGCATTACAGGACTGGTCTAATGACGACGAACGGGAAAATGAATTTGATGAAAGAAGCCCGATAACGTAATTATCCATTATACATTACTTCAAAAGTTTATTAAAAATTTAACCATCTGAATTTTTAATAAACTTTTTTCTTTTTATTGGCAGCACTCTTTCTTTAGTACAAATATTACTTTGCAAAGTTGCAAAGTCGTAGAAAAAAGTTACTCATGATTGTTACGCTTTTTAACGATCATTAAAAATGCTCCTGATATCATACAGAATCATTGTAATACATAATTAAGTTTTGCAAAAATTTGGTATGATTAATTCCGTATAGGGGGCATACCTTTCCCAAACGGTGGAGATGTAATTATTAAAAAACTAACTAAATAATTTACCTCTATAAGATACTCAGGTAAATAAGATTCATTTTATGAAAATAAATTTATTGCTTTTTTTAGGAATACTTTCGTTAGCCGTCAATGCGCAATCTTATCAACAAATACACAGCCATGCCATTGTTGTAGATACGCACAATGATATTCTTACCAAAGTAGTGATGTATGGTTTCGATATTGGCAACAACCTTACAGGAAAAACACACAGCGATCTGGCCCGTTGGAAAAAAGGTGGACTTGATGTTCAATTCTTTTCCGTGTGGAGCGATGGCAATCAGAAAAATCCTTTCGCTTATGCATTAAAACAAATGGATTCTTTAGATGCGGTAGTAAAAAGAAACCCGGATAAAATCGTGGAAGTAGCCGACAGCAAAGAATTGTACAAAGCCGTGAGGCAGCATAAGCTTGCTGCCATGTTTGGTATAGAAGGTGGACACCAGATAGAAGATGATTTAAGTAAACTGGATTTATTGTACAAACGTGGCGTCAGGTATATGACATTGACCTGGAACAATTCTACCAATTGGGCCACGAGTGCTTATGAAGAAACTTTTAAAAAAGATTTACCGCACAAAGGTCTGACTGATTTCGGCAAACAAGTCATTCGTCGCATGAATGCATTGGGAATGATGGTGGATGTAAGCCATGTCGGTGAATCTACTTTTTGGGATGTAATAAAAACCACGACTAAACCAATTATTGCATCGCATAGTTCGGTGTATACATTCAACCATCATCAACGCAATTTAAAAGACGACCAGATAAAAGCCATTGCAAAAAACGGCGGAGTGATACAGATTAATTTTAATGCAGGTTTTTTAGACAGTACAGAAGGAAGCAAAGAAAATATCTTTCTTGAAAAATATAAGGCGGAAAGTGACTCACTGACAAAGGTGGGTAAAAATAAATACGAGGTAGAAGATTACCTTTTTTGGAATCATAAAAAAGAGGCGGAATTTTTACGTCCGCCGTTGTCATTACTGATGCAACATATTGAATACGTCATCAGGTTAGTTGGAATTGATTATGTAGGAATTGGATCTGATTATGATGGCGTGGAATCCGTGCCACAGGAGATGGATGATGTTACCAAATACCCATTGATTACTAAAGCGCTTGTGGAAAAAGGGTACAGCGAAAAAGGCATTGACAAAATTTTAGGCGGAAATCTTTTACGGGTTTTAAAAGCGAATGAAAATAAATAATAAAATTAGGGAATGATATCTTCAAGACCGATTATAAAAATGATAAAATTTAAACTGTTTTTTATAAGTGTAATATTAACAGGCCAATTGTGTGCTCAATCAATACTTCCACCAGCCATTGATTGGCATGGTAAAAGTGAATCGCTGATAGCAAAAGCAAATAATCGGTGGATAACGCCCGCTGAAGAATCAGATTTTGTAAGCACGCCCTCTTACGTAAAAACCATGACCTGGCTAAAGAAACTGGATGCGGCATCAACATTGCTTACCATGATTTCAATTGGCAAAAGCGTAGAAGGCAGGGATATTAATATGATCATTGCTTCTACCGAAAAAAACATTACTGCTGCTGCTTTAAAGAACTCAACAAAGCCGTTGTTGTTGGTACAGGCAGGCATTCACTCCGGAGAAATAGATGGTAAAGATGCAGGTATGATGTTGTTGCGTGACATTGCTTTGGGCAATAAAAAATCGTTGTTGGATAAAGTGAACTTTTTATTCATTCCTATTTTGAGTGTGGATGCACATGAACATTCATCGCCTTATAACCGGCCCAACCAGCGTGGTCCCGAAAACATGGGCTGGCGCACCAATGCACAAAACATAAATCTTAACCGGGATTATGCAAAACTGGATACAAAAGAAATAAGAGCCGTTATACAAGTGATTAACATGTATGATCCTGTAATGTACATGGACATCCATGTGACCGATGGCGCCGATTACCAATACGATATTACGTTTGGTGGTGTAGACAAAATCGGTTACTCGCCGGCCATTGAAAAATGGCTGGGTAAAACTTATAAGCCTTTTGCAGACAAAGAGCTTGCCGCCAATGGACATATTCCCGGTGAATTAACCAATGCTGTGAACGACCGCGAGTTTTCGCAAGGCAATGCGATCACAACGGGCGCTCCAAGGTTTTCTGATAGCTATGGCGATGCCCGGCACCTGGCTGCTGTGCTGGTAGAAAATCATTCATTAAAACCCTTTAAGCAACGGGTATTGGGCACCTATGTTTTATTGGAAAGTACACTGAAATTATTGGCAACAGAAGGAGCCTCCTTAAAAGAAATTACAAAAGCGGATAAAGCCATCAGGCCGGCAAAAGTGGCCATGGCATGGAAAATCCCCCAGATGAAACAACGTACAACCTTTGAAGCACTATCCACTGTACAACATGCAGACAGCGTTGCCATCCCGGTGGATAGTATAAATTTTTTAGCGATAGATGCGACAATGCGACATTCGGACGTAACTAATTCAGACTATGTTGAATGGCTTGGCAAACGGGTAACCATGCGGATTGCTGATTATAAATCAACAGAGCCGGTTGATTTGATTGTAAGGCCAAAAGGCTATTGGATACCTGCAGCCTGCGATGAAGTGATTGCACGGCTAAAGCTACACGGCATAAAGATGACAACGCTCACTGCTGCTAAAGAAGTAACAGTAAACATGTACCGCATTACTAATTTTACGCTGGAAGATGAAAGCCATGCTGTGCAGCCTTTTGAGGGACATATGCAAGTTGATGCAAGCACCAAAACGGAAACCCGAAAACAACTGTTTGCACCTGGTTCAGTATATATTTCAACAGATCAGCCACTGGGCGACCTGGCGATGTTATTGCTTGAACCAATATCAAAAGACTCCTATTTTAGCTGGGGATTTTTTCTTTCCATTTTTCAGCGCACAGAATATATTGAGCCTTATATAATGGAGCCAACAGCTAAAAAAATGCTGAACGACTCGCCTGCCTTACAAAAAGAATTTGACGTAAAAAAGAAAACGGACTCAGCGTTTGCCAAAGACCCCACTGCAATACTTACCTGGTTTTACAGCAAGACAAAATTTTATGACGACCGCTATTTATTATACCCGGTAGGCAGGGCATTTTAAATTATTGAATAAAATGACAAGATTTTCGGCGATCTGTTAGATTTGTTTTATGACTTTATTAGATTAATTGTTGCGGTAACCAAATGATGTTTAGTTTTAGAAAACAACCAACGTGGATACTATGCACTGGAACTATATTTTAAGCGGCATCTATTTCGTTATGTTGGTATTGGTTTGCCTGCGGATAATTTTTGAAACCTACAGCAGCACTAAAGCCTGGGCTTATCTTTTTTTATGCATTTTTGTTCCTGGCATAGGTATACTTTTTTACCTGGCATTCGGAATTAATTATTGGCAGCAGAAAATGTATACAAAAAAGGAGGAGAGAATGGTAAGATGCTGGATGAAATAAAAAGAGTTATCCCGCATTACAATGAGGCAGTAGTAGCGGTAAATGATAGTGCAATAAATGACGAAAGAAAAATCGTAACAATGTTGCAGCGCGAGCTGCAAAGCCCGCTCACAAGACATAACAGCGTTAAGCTGCTGCTTAACGGCGAAGAAAAATTTC
>JANYFI010000280.1 GCA_025362765.1 Ferruginibacter sp.
TATATGAACTAATTGATGAAGCCTGCGAATGCCTGATAAAAAATTAACCTGCAGATATCAACCCTATTGTTATGCGGTAATATAAAACTTTGTTGACAGCTTTCAATTCACCCTTGCTGCAATAACTTTGTCCCCATTCAATACACTGTAGCCACCAAATAATACAATTAGTTTTAACAGCAATAAAAAATATTTAATTTTAATCCATCATGGCCAAACCATCTATTCCCCAGGGTACAAGGGATTTTTCAGCAGATACGGTGCGTAAACGAAATTATATTTTCAATACTATTCGAAGTGTTTTTGAAATATATGGATTTGAACCGTTGGAAACACCGGCTATGGAAAACCTGGACACCCTCATGGGCAAGTACGGCGAAGAAGGTGATAAACTGATTTTTAAAATTCTCAACAATGGCATCGGTGATCCAAAAAATAGTGAAAAATCCAAAGCGGGTTTTGAAAAAGCACTGGAAGGAAAAAGCAGCAGCGACCTTACTGAACGGGCGCTAAAATACGATCTTACCATTCCCTTTGCCAGGCACGTTGCCATGAATCATGGACGGCTCACCTTTCCCTACCGGCGCTACCAGGTACAACCGGTGTGGCGGGCTGACCGGCCGCAAAAAGGCCGCTACCGGGAGTTTACCCAATGTGATGCCGATGTGGTAGGCAGTACAGCTTTAACCAATGAAGTAGAGTTTTGCCATATTTATAACGAGGTGTTTAATAAACTGGGGTTATGGGATTACGAATTAAAAATTAACAGTCGCAAAATTTTAACAGCATTGGCAACAATCTGTGGCGGAGTCTCCAAAATGACAGACATTACCGTGGCGATTGATAAATTGGATAAAATAGGATTGGACAAGGTTAAAGAAGAATTAACAGCAAGGGAATTAACTGAGCAGCAAATAGCCACCATTGAAAAATACTTGTTGATAACCGGAACCAATGAAGAAAAGTTAACGCAAATAACTGCCTTGATCGGCCATGTAGAAGCAGGCAAAAAAGGTATTGAAGAAATTACCTGGGTGTATCAGCAAGCTGCAAACGTTAAGCTGCAGATTGATTTCACCCTGGCAAGGGGATTGAATTATTATACCGGCATCATACTGGAAGCAAAGGCGCCGGCAGAAGTAAAAATGGGCAGTATTGGCGGCGGAGGCAGGTACAATGACCTTACCGCCTTGTTTGATTTACCGGGCATTGCAGGCGTAGGTATTAGCTTTGGTGTTGATAGAATTTATGACGTAATGGAAGAATTACAGTTGTTTCCTGAAGCGGTACAATCCGGCACCAAAGCTATTTTTTTTAACATGGGCGAAACGGAAAGCCAGTTTGCATTTAATATCATGCAGCAACTGCGGGGCAAAGGCATCTCCTGCGAAATGTACCATGAGTTTGCAAAAATCAGCAAACAATTTAGCTATGCGGAGAAAAAAAAGATACAATATGCAGTGATTATTGGCAGTAAAGAAATAGAACAAAAATATTGCCTGGTGAAAAATCTTTCCACCGGTTTACAGGAAGTTATAATTTTTGATCAGTTATTCGCTTACTTTAACAAATAAAAAAGGTTACCAATAGGATATTTCGGCACTAATTAAAAAACAACACTATGCAAATACATTTTCGCAACTTGTTATTGGCAGCGCCAATTTTTTTACTGGCAGCCTGTAGTAAAACAAATACCCAGGGCAAGCTTATACCAAAAGAAGCGGCCTTCGTTTTACAAATAGATGGCAAATCGCTGTCATCAAAACTATCCTGGGATGAAATAAAGCAAAATACCGCTTTCACAGAAATTTCAAAAGACAGCAGCGTTCCGTCAACAATAAAAACAATATTAAACAATCCCGACAGTGCGGGCATTGATACAAAAGCCGACCTGCTGCTTTTTGCTTTGCAGGATAGTGCCGGTGGCTATGTTGCCGTTGAAGGAAGTATAAAAAATGAAGACCAGTTTAAAACATTCGTAAAAACATTGGCTGGTGGCGGAAGCGAAAATGAAGCCGATGGTATTAAGTTTATCAGCAAGGAACCGCTTTGCGTGGGCTACACAAAAGAAAAATTTGTGTACATTTTTGATACGCCACAAATGGCAGGCATGGATGCATTATCAAAAAGAATGCAGCAGGATTCAATTGATGTTACCCCGGTTACCAAACCAAGGGATATTTTCAGCACCTGCAAAGCAGTATTTGCATTAACAGAAAGCAATAGCCTTGCAAAGAATGACCGGTTCTCACAGCTGATGAAAGAACCAGGCGACATGCATTTTTGGATGAACACCGAAGAGCTTACAAAGAAAGCCCTGTCAAACCCAATGCTGGCAATGGTAAACGTGGATAAATTGTACAAAGGAAGCCTGACCACCGCTGCTATAGATTTTGAAAATGGTAAAATAAACATCACTGCCAAAAGTTATGTGGGCGATGACCTTGCCAAATTGTATAAAAAATATGGCGATGGAAAAGTGAATGAAGACATGCTGAAACGCATGCCGGGAAAAGATATCATTGGTCTGATGGCCATTGCATACAAACCCGAAGGCATAAAGGAATTGCTTAAATTAATGAACCTCGATGGCATTGCCAATATGGGACTTATAAAGATTGGTTTTACAATGGACGACTTTATTAAAGCCAATAAAGGTGATCTCGTTTTGGGTGTTTCAGATCTTGGAATGAAATCGGATTCTTCTGCACACAATGATGAATCTTATATGAGGGCAAATCCTTTTTCGTTCAATTTTATTTTTGCAACCTCCATTGGTGATAAAGATGCTTTTAATAAACTCA
>JANYFI010000305.1 GCA_025362765.1 Ferruginibacter sp.
TTCTTGTTCTTCCATTTTTTAATAAAGCTCCTTACAATGGGCGCTTAACCAAATTATATGGTTGACGCTTCATGATGACTTGTTTGAGATAGAAATCATATCAAATAACACAAGACTTGTTTATAAGGTTGAAAAAAGTAATATCCGCATACTACATAAATGGCAAGGAGGCCGACCAAGAATATTAAAACTCTCATTATTTGATGCTGATTTTAAAATCACAGATTTATATTCGGGAGGAAAGGAAGCAATGGTCAATAGCCTTGAGGGAATCGCCTACAAAATAAATAAATACAAGGATTGTTGAAAAAATAAAATATGCTAATTCCTTTAGTATTATTACATTTGAACTTCAATGTATGCAATCGTAGATATAGAGACCACCGGCGGCCATGCTTCAGCAAATGGCATTACCGAAATAGCCGTATTTATCCATGATGGTCAAAAAGTGGTGAAGCATTTTGAAACCCTCATCAACCCGCAACAAAAAATACCTGCCTACATCACATCGCTTACCGGCATCGATAATTATATGGTAGCCGATGCGCCGCCATTTGAAGAGATTGCTGCTACGTTGTACGAGTTATTAAGCGATACCATATTTGTAGCGCACAATGTTAACTTCGATTATTCTTTTGTAAAACATCATTTAAAAGCAGCGGGATTTGAACTGGCAGAAAAAAAATTATGTACCGTTCGCTTAAGCCGAAAAACATTTCCCGGTATGGCTTCTTACAGCCTGGGTAATCTTTGCCGTTCCCTGGCGCTGCCAATTGATAACCGCCACCGGGCTGGCGGCGATGCCAAAGCAACTGTAAAACTACTGGAACATTGTATGGCCAACGGCGGTGAGGCGCACATTGCCCAGATGCTCAAAAAATCATCTGCAGAACAGTGGCTGCCATTGCATTTAACCAAGGCCGATGTGGCGGTTTTACCAATCGGGCCAGGCGTATATTATTTTCACGATGCCAAGGATAAAATCGTGTATGTGGGTAAGGCCATCAACATAAAAAAAAGGGTAAGCAGCCATTTTACCCACAACGATCCCGATAGAAAAAGACAAAATTTTTTACGCACGATTTGCAAAATAACCTGTAAGGAATGTGCCACCGAACTGGAAGCCATAGTGCTGGAAAGCGCCGAGATAAAAAGGTGTTGGCCAAAATTCAATTATAGCCAGAAACAGCCGACACAAAAATTTGCGTTGTACCAGTTTGAAGATAACCGCGGCTACCTTCGGCTGGCCATTGATAAAAAGAAAAAAAATATCCCGGCATTGTATTGTTTTAATCTGTTGCACGAAGGCCTCGTAATGATAAAAAAAATGGCGGAAGAATTTGCGTTGAATGAAAAATTATGCTTCATAGATAAAACACCTTTTTCTGAAACGGAATTACAATTATTAGATCCGCCGGATTTGTACAACACCAAAATAAAGGAAGCGATACAGGCGCTCGAAAAAAACTTACCCACATTTGCAGTGATGGATAAAGGTATCAGGGACGCAGAAAAATTATGCCTGCTAATTGAACGGGGCAGTTTTTGGGGAATGGGCTATCTGCCTTCCGACACCAATATTACATCGGCAGATGAACTAAAAATATATTTACATCCGTATGCCGATAACGATACCATCCGCAACAGTATTTACTCATTCGTAGAAAAAAATCCAGAAAAACGTATCTCCCTCGTTCCGGCTAACCTACGCTTTCAAAATTAAATTTTCTATTTTTTCTTTCCCGGCACAACACTATTTTCGCAACCCGAAAAATTTTAAAAATTAGTCACAATATGTCAGAGTTTGTAGAACCCATCGCACAAAAATTAAATATAAAATTACAACAGGTACAAGCCGTACTGAGTTTGTTTGAAGAAGGTGCTACCATTCCGTTTATCGCCCGCTACCGTAAGGATAAAACCGGTGCGCTGGATGAAGTGCAGATACAGCAAATACAGGATGAAGCAAAGTTTTTAAAGGAATTTCATGAGCGCAAAACCTTCATTGAAAAAACAATTACCGACCAGGAAAAAATGACGGAAGCGCTGCAGGCAAAAATCAACAAAGCCACTACCCTTGCAGAGCTGGAAGATATTTATCTGCCCTTTAAACCAAAAAGAAAAACAAAAGCCCAAACAGCCAGGGAAAATGGATTGGAGCCGTTGGCCAATTTATTGCTGGAACAAAAAGACATTGACCTGTCCGCCACCGCCGCTACTTTCATCAACGAAAAAGTAGTTGATGGTGATGCGGCTTTACAAGGCGCCAGGGACATCATCGCAGAGCAAATAAATGAAGATGCGCAGGTAAGGGCTAAACTGCGCAAATTGTTTGAAACCGAAGCCACGCTGCAAAGTAAAGTAGTAACAGATAAAGAAACCGAAGGCATTAAATACAAAGACTATTTTGATTTTAGCGAACTGATTTCAAAAACACCTTCGCATAGAATTTTAGCAGTATTGCGTGGCTTTTTAGAAGGCTATTTGCGCATCGCTATTTCACCGGCAGAAGAAGCGTCACAGGAAATGATTGAAGCGCTATACATCAAGGGCATAAGCACTTGTAGCGACCAGGTACGTAAAGCAGTGAAAGATGCTTATCGCAGGTTGTTACAACCCAGCCTGGAAACAGAATTCAGAACGGCATTAAAAACAAAAGCGGATGAAGAAGCCATCAATGTTTTTGCGGAAAATCTGCGGCAATTATTGTTGAGTTCTCCTATCGGCAGTAAAAGAATTTTAGCCATTGATCCTGGTTACAGAACCGGTTGCAAAGTGGTTTGCCTGGATGAAAAAGGCGAGCTGCAAAAAACCGATCTCATTTTTCCACACGAACACAACCGGGTGGCTGCGGAGGAAATAAAAATTAAAAGTTTAGTGAAGCAATACGGTATTGAAGTATTCGCCATTGGCGATGGAACAGCAGGCCGGGAAACCGACAATTTTATCAAAAAACTAAACCTTGGCCTGCCGGTATTTTTAGTGAACGAAGATGGCGCTTCAATTTACTCGGCATCCGAAATTGCGAGAGAAGAATTTCCAAATGAAGACATAACGGTAAGGGGTGCCGTAAGTATCGGCAGACGATTGATGGACCCGCTGGCGGAACTGGTAAAACTGGATCCTAAAAGTATTGGCGTAGGCCAGTACCAGCATGATGTAAACCAGTTTCGATTAAAAGAGAAACTGGATGCTACCGTAATTAGTTGCGTAAACAATGTGGGTGTTAACCTCAATACAGCCAGCAAACATTTACTCAGTTATGTAAGCGGCATTGGGGCCACACTGGCGGATAATATTGTAAAATACAGGAACGAAACCGGCAAATTTACCAGCCGTAAACAATTGCTGAAAGTACCCCGTTTAGGCGGCAAGGCATTTGAACAATGCGCCGGTTTTTTACGTATTAAAGAAGGGGATGATTTACTGGATCAAAGTGCAGTGCATCCTGAGGCTTACCCCGTGGTAGAAGCCATTGCAAAAGATTTGGGCGTAGAGGTAAAATCGCTAATTGGCAAAGAAGAATTATTAAAAAAAGTGGAAGCAAAAAAATACGCCACCGAACAAATCGGAGAGCTTACCATAAAAGATATTGTGAATGAATTAAAAAAGCCGGGACTTGATCCGCGGAGTGAGGCGCAGGTATTTGAGTTTGCCAATATTTACAGCATCGATGATGTAAAAATTGGTATGGAAGTGCCGGGAGTGGTAACCAATATCACCCGTTTTGGCGCTTTTATTGACATTGGCGTTAAACAGGATGGGCTGGTACATGTGTCCGAAATTTCTCATACCTATATCACCGATCCCAACGAAGCATTAAAATTAAATCAGCATGTAAAAGTAAAAGTGCTGGAGGTAGACACCGCCCGCAAACGCATTGCCCTTTCCATCAAACAAACGGAACCTGCGCCTGAAAGAGGCCAGCGGCCAAAATCTCCCGGACAGCAACATGAGCCAAAGGCGGGAAAAAATATGGCCGAATTACCGCTGAATGATGCGCTGGCAGCGTTGAAGCAGAAGTTTGGAAAATAAGATAGCCATCAAAAAATACAATTTAAAAAAGAGGAGATAATCAGCCTTTTAAGCTGCAAAAAAACCCTTTTTTAGAGCATACAAAATTGTTCGGAATTTCAACATTTTTTTATACCCAATCGGTTAAAAAAATGTTGAAAAAAAAGGGATAACCAACACAATACAATATGCGCAAAGGTTACAGGCGATATTAACAAATTGTGTGATTAACTTTTGTCACTATCAACAAAAAAGGGATAGTATTATTGCAATAGTTCAGGCAAGTGCCGTTAACCGGGCGTGTCAATATTCGTTATAACAATACTTTAAATGATTGTTACAAAAAACGAAGAGTAGTGTCTTTAAGCAATTTCTGCTCAACAGGAAATTATTAAGGAAACCCGGTTATTGATTGGCCAACCACCTGAACAATAAATTGCAGCATCTTCACAATAACGACGTAACACATTGATTGTACATCTTTTTCCGCAAAAATGATGTTGCTATTGATAGCTGCCACCGAAATTGTGTTTATATAAACAACAAACCGATCACCATCATGTCTGAGAGCACTGAATTACTTTTAAGGGAAAACAAAGACCGCTTTGTGATTCTCCCGATCAATTATCCCAAAGTGTGGGAAATGTATAAAAAACATGAAGCCAGTTTTTGGACAGCCGAAGAAATTGATTTAAGCAGCGATCAGAAAGATTGGGACAACCTGAATGATGGGGAACGCCATTTCATTTCTCATATCCTGGCATTTTTTGCCGCCAGCGATGGAATAGTAAATGAAAACCTGGCGGTGAATTTTATGAGTGAAGTGCAGTTGCCGGAAGCCCGTTGTTTTTATGGTTTCCAGATTATGATGGAAAACATTCACTCAGAAACATATGCCTTACTAATAGACAATTATATAAAAGATCCAAGAGAAAAACAACGCCTGTTTCATGCCATTGATACGGTACCCGCAGTAAAGAAAAAAGCGGAATGGGCATTGCGGTGGATCGATAAAGGCAATTTCGCCGAACGCCTGGTAGCATTTGCTGCAGTAGAAGGTATTTTCTTCAGCGGTAGTTTTTGCTCTATTTTTTGGATGAAGAAAAGAGGCTTAATGCCCGGCTTAACGTTCAGCAATGAACTGATCAGCCGCGATGAAGGCTTGCATTGTGAGTTTGCCTGTTTGTTGTACAGCATGCTGGAAAAAAAACTGAGCAAAGACGAAGTATTTAAAATTATTGCCGACGCGGTAGAAATTGAAAAAGAATTTATAACAGAAGCTTTGCCTGTTGCACTGATTGGCATGAACGCCAAACTGATGCAGCAATATATTGAATTCGTTGCCGACCGCTGGCTGACGGAATTGGGCTATCCCAAAATGTTCAACGCCACCAACCCCTTCGATTTTATGGAAATGATCAGCCTGCAGGGTAAAACCAACTTCTTTGAAAAAAGAGTGGGCGATTACCAAAAAGCAGGTGTGATGGGCACCAAAGAATCGCAGGCCTTTTCGCTCGAGGAAGACTTCTAAACAAGTTATTAACGTGTGTGGAAATGATTAGGATGATGTTTTTCATTTTAATCAGTAGCTTTTCTGTATCAAATATTTTGCAAAAAAAGAAATAATCATCACTCTATATAAAGTTAAGATCGCTATGCATGTAATTAAAAGAAATGGTAAAAAAGAAACCATTAAATTCGATAAGGTAACCGCCCGTATTGAAAAATTATCCTACAGTTTAAGCCCGCTGGTAAATGCCATTGACGTTGCTAAAAAAGTAATTGAAGGTATTTATGATGGCGTGCCAACAACGGAACTGGATAACCTGGCTGCGGAAACGGCGGCGTCTCTGGCTACCAAACATCCTGACTATGCTATTTTAGCGTCAAGGATCGCCGTTAGTAACCTGCATAAAAATACGATCAAATCTTTTTCGGAGACGATGAAGAAATTATACCTGTACGTTGATAAATCAAACGGAAAGGCATCCCCCCTGCTGGCCGATGATGTGTGGGCGGTGATTGAAGAACATGCAGAAGTATTGGACAGCACCATTATTTACGACCGTGATTTTGGCTTTGATTATTTTGGTTTTAAAACATTGGAAAAAGCTTACCTGTTAAAAGTAGACGGTAAAATAGTAGAGCGGCCACAGCACATGTTTATGCGGGTGTCTGTTGGCATTCACAAAACAGATATTGACAGCATTATTAAAACCTATAACCTGCTGAGCGAACGCTGGTTTACACATGCTACTCCAACCTTGTTTAATGCCGGCACACCAAAAGCACAAATGAGCAGTTGCTTTTTGCTGACCATGAAAGAAGACAGCATTGATGGCATTTATGATACGTTGAAACAAACCGCTAAAATCTCTCAAAGTGCCGGTGGCATTGGTTTAGCGATACATGACATTCGTGCAACGGGAAGTTATATCGGTGGCACCAACGGAACCAGCAATGGTATTGTTCCCATGTTGCGGGTATTTAACGATACCGCCCGCTACGTTGACCAGGGCGGCGGCAAACGCAAAGGCGCTTTTGCTATTTATATTGAACCATGGCATGCGGATATTTTTTCTTTTTTAGACCTCAGGAAAAATCATGGTAAAGAAGAAATGCGTGCAAGGGATTTATTTTATGCCTTGTGGATATGCGACCTCTTTATGAAAAGGGTTGAAGCAGACGGACAATGGAGTCTGTTCTGCCCCAACGAAGCACCGGGCCTGAGCGATTGCCATGGTGAAGCATTTGAAAAATTATATACCCGATACGAAGCAGAAGGAAGGGCAAGAAAAACCATCAAGGCACAGGAACTTTGGTTTGCCATTTTAGATTCGCAGATTGAAACCGGCACGCCTTACATGTTGTATAAAGATGCTGCCAACAGCAAGAGCAACCAGCAAAACCTGGGCACTATCAAAAGCAGTAACCTGTGTACAGAAATCATTGAATATACCAGCCCGGATGAAGTAGCGGTTTGTAACCTCGCTTCTATTGCTTTGCCACGTTTTGTGATCAATGGCAAATTTGATATGGATAAGTTATACGAAGTAACTTACCAGGCTACACTGAATTTAAACAAGATCATCGATTACAATTATTATCCTGTTGAAGAAGCAAAGAACAGCAATATGCGTCACCGCCCGATTGGATTAGGGGTACAAGGTTTGGCTGATGCATTTATCCTGTTGCGTCTTCCGTTTGAAAGTGATTTAGCGAAGATCCTGAACAAGAATATTTTTGAGACCATCTACTTTGCGGCCATGACAGCAAGTAAAGACCTGGCTTTGAAAGAAGGCGCTTACGAAAGTTTCCATGGTTCTCCATTATCAAAAGGAAAGTTCCAGTTTGACCTTTGGAATGTACAACCATCTGACCGCTGGGATTGGGAAAGTTTAAGAACAGAAGTAATAGAACATGGTGTAAGAAACAGCTTATTGGTGGCACCAATGCCGACTGCTTCCACTTCACAAATATTAGGCAACAACGA
>JANYFI010000549.1 GCA_025362765.1 Ferruginibacter sp.
AATAAAGGCAGTGGTAAACGCCGATTTATTTTTATCAGTGATGTCTTTGGCTATGTCAATATTCATAAAAAGCTTTTTATAGCTTTCCGTTATAATAGATTTTATTTCGGGTGCATTCGTGCTTAAGGGCACCATATTTACAAAAATTTCTCCGTATAAAATGCTCCATACAACATCAGTACCTACGTTATCATAGTATTTGCAGGCGTTGTAATAATTTTGGGGGAAGTCCGGATCAAGTTCAATACCTTTTTCCCAGAGTTTTATAGCAGTGTAGTCTTTCTGGTTGTACAGTAACTCAGCAAGGTCATTGTACAAAGGGCCGCTGATAGGAAATTTTTTCAATCCCTTTCTGTATACTTTGTCCGCCTCCTTTGGCAGATTGAGTTGCTGATAAATTATTCCTGCAATCTGGTAGCACTGGTCATCGGCATCCTCTCTGTCAAGAGTTGTTTTAATCATTTCAAGCGCCCTGGTATTATCCCGCTGAAGGTAATATCCCATGGCAAGGTCTTTAGTGATATCGATATTTTTGGGTTCCATTTGTATGGCCCTGTTCAATACCAAAATCGCATTGGCATAGTCGCCCTGCTGCATAAATGTTTTTGCAGTAGCCTGTAATTCTGTAGCGGTTTGTGCAAACGCCATTTGCCACCAACAGCCCATTAAAATAACAATTGCTAATATTCGCTTCATGCATTAAAAATACTAGGAAAAAACGGAAGGCCGCTACTCGAAATGCTTATTAAAACACAATTTTTAACTGGAAGCCTTGGGGACTAGTCAATAAAAAACAGTTTAGGCAATATCATAAATGAGATTGGTGAGTAGCCCATCCCTTAGTTTAGGCTCAAACCAGGTGCTTTTTGGCGGCATTACATTGCCACTGTCTGCAATATCAAATAATTGTTGAATGGTTACCGGATGCAGGCTTATTGCCAATGCCATCTCACCGCTGTCCACTCTTTTTTCCAATTCTCCCAATCCACGTATGCCGCCAACAAAATCAATGCGCACATCGGTGCGCTGATCTTTGATATTTAAAACAGGGTCAAGAAAATTATCCTGTAAAATAGTTACATCCAATATGCCTATCGGATCGCTGGTGTACGTATTTTCTTTGGCAGTTAAACAATACCATTGATTGCCAACGTACAAACCAAACTGGTGCAATGCCGCAGGAGAAAAGGCCTTACCTGCTTTTTCAATCGTAAATTTCTCTGCTGCTTTTTCCAATAATTCTTCGGCACTTAAACCATTCAAATCTTTTACCACCCTGTTGTAATCCATTATCAACAGTTCGCTGGCGGGAAAGAGCGTAGTTAAAAAAATGCCCGCTCCTACAGGGGCCTCTTTTCCTAACGCTATCCGTACTTTCGCCGCAGAAGCCGCCCGGTGGTGACCATCGGCGATATAAGTACAAGCCACCTGTGTTTTAAAAGTGTCGCCTATTTTATGAATGGTGTCATTGTCATTGATGATCCAGATAGTGTGCTGAATCTGGTCATCCGCTATTAAATCATATACGGGATTTTTAGTGGCCTTCCAATCGCTGATGATGGCATCCACTTCCGCCACGTTTTTGTAGGCTAAGAAAACATTACCTGTTTGAGCTCCGGTTGTTTTAATATGGTTGATCCTGTCCTGTTCTTTTTCAGGCCTGGTAAATTCATGTTTTTTTATCAAATCATTTTCATAATCATCCACACTGCTGCCACACACCAAACCAGTCTGGCTTCTGCCTCCCATTACCAATTGATAAATATAGTAACAAGGTTTGCTTTCCCTGAATAAAATACTACGACTGATAAAAGCATCGAGATTGCTTTTGGCCTTATCGTATACCTGCTGACTATGGCTGTCGGTATCATCCGGCAAATCAATTTCACTTTTGGTAATATGCAAAAAACTAAAGGGATTGCCCTGTGCTTCAATTTTAGCTTCCCTGCTGTTCAAGACATCGTATGGGCGGCTCGCCACTTGTTTTGCGTGCTCCGCCTGTGGCCTTAATGCTTTAAAAGGACTGATCGTGATCATATATTTAATAGTTAACTTGGTAATAATCAAAAAAGGTTACGCCTGTAATGCGGCAAATTCTTTCATTGCCTGCACCAGCACTTCCACGCTGCTGATAGGCAAGGCGTTGTAAAGGGAAGCCCTGAAACCGCCTACCAGCCTGTGCCCTTTAATACCCACAATATTTTTTTGTTTGGTAAAATTTAAAAAAGAGTCTTCCAGTGAAGGATTGTTCATCACAAAACAAACATTCATTTTGCTCCTGTCTTCTTTCACCACCGTACCGGTAAATAAAGGATTGCTATCTATCTCGCTGTATAATAACGCTGCTTTGGCATCATTAAGTTTTTCTACGGCAGTTACTCCGCCGATAGATTTCAACCAGCGAAGCGTAAGCATACAAACAAACACGGCAAATACCGGCGGTGTATTCATCATACTGCCTTCTTTAATGTGGTTGCGGTAATCCATTATGGAGGGAATGGCCCGTTTAACCTTGCCTAAAATTGCCGGATTAACCACCAATAAATTTACGCCTGCCGGACCCATATTTTTTTGTGCGCCGGCATAAATTAAATCAAATGCATTGAAGTCTATCACGCGGCTAAAAATATCGCTGCTCATATCGCCTACAAGCGGAACACTTGTTTTTGGAATTTTTTGCCACTGGCTGCCATAAATGGTATTGTTGGTGGTGATATGAAAATATTTCGCGTCATTCGGTACCGCAAAATCTTTTGGTATAATTGTATAATTACTTTCCTTACCTGTGCATACTACCTCTACCTTGCCAAACAATTTAGCTTCTTTGATGGCTTTAAGCCCCCACACACCGGTATCAGCATAAGCAGCTGTTTCTTTATCATCCAGTAAATTCATCGGCACCTGCATAAATTGCGTAGAGGCGCCGCCGTGCAAAAACAGCACTTCACGATCTGCATTCAATTGCATTAATTCTTTTACCAGCGCCCTGGCTTCATCCATCACCGCCTGAAAAGTGGAGGTACGGTGGCCGATTTCCAAAATAGATAAACCGCTGTTTTGATAATTTAATACTGCTTCAGCCGCTTGCTGAAAAACTTCTTTGGGTAAAATAGACGGACCTGCGTTAAAATTGTGTACCATGCGTTACTTTCTTTTAAATAATTTGCAAAAATAATGAATGGGGCAGGAAGAAAAATTTATTTATTAAATGGCGGAATGCAGATTTCTGATGTACGGGGCTGATGGCTGATATCTGATGTACGATGGCTGATGTCTTTCACATTGCGGCCTTGTTCCGCTTTCAATATGCTATTTTATATCGATTGAAAAGGGCCTGAATATTTTATAGGGTATGTTAGGGATAATCACAAAAAATGCTGAATAAATTATTCCTTCCAAACCTCAAAAAATCAGCCATCAGACATCTTTTACTCTTCCTGCTTTCCAATCATCTTACTACCCTGTCGCCATTGGTCATTCAGTTCGTCAAATGACTTTACATCTTCTGCGGAAAACTGTTGTTTAGATAAGGTTGTCAAATCAGGCTGGCCTGCATTTACCCAGGCCGTATACCAAAAAGAAGCCACAGCAAAAATGGATTGCCGCATTCTTCTTTCAATCATGCCTTCCAGTTTTTTATTAAAGGCAATGGTAAAGGCCGATGAATATTGTCTTATCATTACGCCATTGCGGTTTTCAAACGCAAATTTTTTATCAGGTGAAAATTGTTTGGTCAGCTCTTTTTCAAAATGTAATACGGAGTCTGCAGCTTTGGCGCTTTCCAGCACCCGTTCCCAGGTAAAGTCCAATGGGTTGCTGATGTAGGCCGCCTTACCAATAAAAAAATCAAATTCCTTTTCCGCCAGCAATTCGGGTACGCGGCTTTCCCAAAAACCATGTATGCCGCGTTGGTTGGTGAACTGGCCATTGTGGTTGCTGTTGGCATGCAGGGGCACATGGGCGTCTGCAATGTAGTGACCCAGTTCGGCGCTGTTCTTCATAATCATGCTAAAATCTTTTTGTTTAAACGCAGCGGTAAGCCTTGCCAGCATGGTTTGTATATGCCAGGGAACAATGCCATACGCCCGCAGCGAATCTTCAGCAATACACAACGTTGCGTCTTTCCATTTATGCGGCAATGCAGTATAAGGATATTTACCGTAGTGATCAATATCAATATAATGCCGCGGTCCTTCGGCTGCCACTATATAGCGCCTTTTATCAGGGTCCACTGCGTGTTCACTTATAAAAGCGATGTTGGGTTTATACAGCAACATCATTTGCGGTGGTAATAAAAAAACGGCGTAATAATTTATTTTTTGGTGCGCATAAAATCCCCAGCAAAAACACCGGAGGCAAACCAGGCTGCAAACAAAAAGTAACAGTATGCGTTTCATTGTTATCAAATAACAACAATAAATTACTACATTTTTTTTAAAGAAGGGGGATTAAAAAATTCTTTGCCGGCAGGTTCTTCAAATGCGGTAACGCCGCCACTTACCGCAAACTTCATGCTTTGCGCAGCGCTGATATTGGTGATTGGTTTCACCCGGTTTTTCGGAATAATATATACATTGCCCGCAACCGAATACGCCATCGGCACATACACCGCCACATACTCTTTAAACCCAAACTCAGCCATATCATCCTGCGTAATAAACCCAATGCGCCACACATCATTGTCATCTACATTAGCCAGTACATTATTGGTAAACCTCTTTTTCTCCCCGGCAAAGGCTTCAAAAAAATCTTTTAGGGTAGAATAAACAAATTTTATCCCCGGCGTTTTTTCCAACACCCTGTCGAACACATCCACAATTTTTGTAAAAATATAAGAGGAGGATACGTAACCAATCAGCAATACCGTAGAAATAACGAGTACAAAGCCCACCCCGGGTATGCGCTTTATATTGCCCTGCGCATCCTCCATCAGGCTGGGAAAAACAGCATGAATGAGATTGGGTAAAATACCATCAATAAAGCCAAATACCGAGGCAATGGCCCAGAATGTAATGGCAATAGGCGCCACAATGAGCAGCCCTTGTAAAAAATATTGAAATAACCGTTTATAAGTGAGGGGTTGTTGCATAAAATACATTTTGATAAACAAAGATACTTTATTGGATTGCCTTTGCAGAAAACAACAAATTATTATGAATGGCAAAAAAACCTGACGGAAACTTTGGTTACATAAAAAGTTTCCGTAGTTTTGCTTTTCATTATGGCAGATGTAGAAACAGGAGTACGGATTCAGCAACAGGCACATGAGCTTTTTATGCGTTATGGCTTACGCAGTGTAAGTATGGATGATATAGCCAACAGCCTTGGCATTAGTAAAAAAACGATTTATCAATACTATGCTGATAAAGATGAGCTGGTAGATGCGGTAATAGACGCGGAATTCAGGAAAAATGAAAGCATCTGCGAATATGACAGGCTAAATTCAAAAAACGCCATTGACGAAATATTTATGGCCATGGATAAGGTGGTTGAAATGTTCAGTTCGATGAACCCCTCGCTTGTATTTGATATGCAGAAATATTTTCCAAAAGTGTTTCAAAAATTCCATTCGCATAAAAATGATTACCTGTTTAATGTAATCCGCACGAATGTAATCAGGGGAATCAGGGAAGAATTATACAGACCCGAATTGAATGTGGAGATCATTTCAAGGTACCGGGTAGAAAGCATTATGATTCCCTTCAACCCCGAGTTTTTATCAAAAATGAAATACACCATGGCGGAGATAGAAGAAGAATTTATTATTCATTTTCTTTTTGGAGTAGCTTCTCCCAAAGGGTATAAAATGATTGCAAAATATCAACAGGAGCGAATTAATAAAAGTAAAGATTTAAAGAAGTAACATGAGAAAACTAACTGGAATTATGATCCCCGCATTACTGTTAATTAGCAGTGTTGTAAAAGCGCAGCAGGTAAATCAATTGTCAGCGAAACAGTCTGTAGAGTATGGATTGAAGAATGCTGTACAGGTTAAAAATGCGTTGCTGGATGTGTTGGTACAAGAACAAACAAACAGGGACATTACTTCGGCAGCTTATCCCAGCCTGAAGGCTACTGGCGCATTTAATGATTACTTAAACATACCCACTTCCCTTTTACCCGGTGAATTTTTTGGCGCACCGGTGGGCTCTTTTATACCAGTAAAATTTGGAACCAAATATTCTGCTTCCGGTGGCGTAGCGCTTAACCAGCTTCTTTTTGACGGCCAGGTATTTGTTGGCTTACAGGCCCGCAAAACCAGTATTGATTTACGGGTAAAAGCAGCAGAAGTAACGCAGGAAAACATAAAGGCAAACATCTATAAAATATATTATCAGCTGGTAGTTAGTAAAACCCAGATCGATTTATTGAATGCCAATATCTCAAGACTGGATAAGCTATCGCATGATACAAAAGAAATTTATAAAAACGGCTTT
>JANYFI010000337.1 GCA_025362765.1 Ferruginibacter sp.
ATTCAGCATGGAAAAGAAAGGCCGGTATGTGGATGCGAAACAGATGAATGAATTGCTACAGGATAACAATACGGTGGTGATTGATATGCGCAATCATTACGAATATGAAGTAGGTCATTTTGAAAAAGCAATTGAGATACCCAGCGATACTTTTCGTGAACAATTACCCATGGCGGTAGAGATGATGCAGGATAAAAAAGATAAGAACATCATCATGTATTGTACCGGTGGAATTCGCTGTGAAAAGGCGAGCGCTTATATGTTGCACAATGGTTTCAATAATGTGTTTCATTTGGAAGGTGGGATTATCAATTACGCCAAACAGGCGAAAGAAAATAATTTAGACAGCAAATTCATAGGTAAAAATTTTGTGTTTGACGACAGGCTGGGAGAGCGGATTACCGCCGACATTATTGCCCGTTGTCATCAATGCGGTGAGCCGGCAGATACGCATACCAATTGTAAAAATGAAGCCTGTCATTTGCTGTTTATTCAATGTGCTGCCTGTGCAGAAAAATACGACGGATGCTGCAGTGAAGCCTGTCAAACGGTGTACAACCTGCCAATAGAACAACAGAAAGAACTACGCAAAGGCATAGAAAAAGGCACAATGATTTTTAATAAAAGCAAGCAAAGGTTGCGACCTAGACTGGATGAAATAAAAAGAAAGTAATTTTGCAAACTGACAAATAAAATAACAAACTTCAAATAAAAATGGTTCTCAGAACCCTCCTTTGGAGGGCAGCGAGGCATCTAAAAAATCCACTTCACACAAACCGGATTAGGCACTTCAATACGCTTGTCCGTATCCGTTAGCAGACCCGTTTTCTTATTGATTTTAAATATCACAATGTTATCGCTGTTTTGGTTGGCTACGAGTAAAAAATTACCAGAGGGATCAAAATTAAAATTACGGGGCGTCTTGCCTAAAGTAGACTGGTGGCCAGCTACCTTTAGTTTGCCTGTTTGCTGGTTGATAGAAAAAATAGTAATGGTGTTGCCATCGTCGCGGTTGCTGCAATACAAAAATTTTCCGTCGGGAGATACATGGATGTCAGCAGCGCCCACATTGCCTTTAAAATTATCGGGAATGCTGCTGATGCTTTGTAATTGTTTTAAAGAGCCATTGTTATACCCGTAAGTCACCACGTCGCCCGACATTTCTTCCATTAGGTAAGCAAAGCGTTTATTCGGTGCAAAATCAAAATGTCTTGGCCCGCTGCCTGGCGCTGTGGCTACAAAAGGTTGTGGTGCAGGCGTTAATTTTCCAGTGGCGCTGTTAATGCGGTAAATCATCACTTTATCAATGCCCAGGTTAGGCACAAATAAATAATTATCGTCAGGCGATAAAACAGTCGAATGGACATGTGGACCTTCCTGACGGTTTTTATTGGGGCCGGTGCCGGTATGCGCAATGGTCTGGCTGGCCGCACCAATATTGCCATTGTCAATAACCGGAAATTCAGACAAAGTGCCGCTGGAATAATTGGCTGCAAAAACCCATTTCTCGGATTTGGTAACCGACACATAACAGGGATTGGTACCGCCGGAGGCTTGTGTATTCATAGCCGTTAATTTTCCATTGGTTGCATCAAACGAAAAAGCGGTAACCCCGCCACCCACGACGCCGTCAGTGGTATCAGCCGTTTCTACCACCGAGTACACTGTTTTCTTATCAGGCGAAACAGCTAGGTAAGAAGGGTTTTTTATTGGTGCGGTGCTCAGCAAATCAACTGTGGCATTTTTTTCATCAAATGAATATACATAGATGCCTTTCGACTTACCGGAGGTGTAAGTACCCACCAGCAGGTAAGGCTTTTTTTGGGCGGTGGCCAGTGTAAAACTAAAGAGGCTAAGTAGCAAAATGGTTGTGCGCATGGATGACTTGTTTAAGAAAGTTTAATGTACGATTTTATATAAATGATTTCCTATATTCAATACTGATTCTTCTGAAATTAAAAATGCATTACCGGAGAGTAAAATATAGCCAAGAGCAATAATCTTCGCAAACCCACACCGTTAGATAAACTCGTTTACAAAGACAGCACCTGCAAAGCCGCATTAACCCTGTTAAAAGTTTCCTCATCACTCAATATTTCCGGAACAAATTTTTCGCCAATAACTTTTTCATACAATTCAATGTAGCGGTTGCTGATCACGGTGATCCATTCCTCCGTCATTTCAGGTACCACCTGTCCGGCTTTGCCCATAAAATTATTTTCAATCAGCCATTCCCGCACGAACTCCTTGCTTAACTGTTTCTGGCGTTCGCCTTTCGCTTGTCTTTCTTCCTATCCATCGGCATGGAACGAAATCTCTCTATCGTTTCAAAAGAGCTTTCAATCTA
>JANYFI010000387.1 GCA_025362765.1 Ferruginibacter sp.
GGGTTGTCTTAAAGTGCCCGGCTGGCGTGTGCTGAAAGCAATGAAAGAAAACAGTGCGGAGGTATATGTTCTTTTACACAAAAGGAATAGGTCGGGCAACCGCTGATTTATACTATTAAAGACCCTGTTTACAGATGTTTAAAATATTATTCTTTTTTGATACGGTAATGTTGTCAATGAGTACAATAAATATTTCACAACAGGCCAGCTTCCAATTCCTCCAGGTAAATAAACTCCGGTGATTGTACGCCGGCGTCTTTTCTTATCTGCACCAGGCGGGGCGACTCAAAAAAGGCTTTGGCATTTTTAAGTGATGACCAAACAGAAAAGTGAACAATCCTGTTTGGTTCCAGTTGATACTTTAATACCTGGTAAGAAATTTCGCCGGCTTCTTTGCGCATAGCCGCAGCGTTGTCGAATATTTTTTTCCAGGTTGGGTAGTCAGCTACTTCATGTATAATCAATACATGTTTTAATGATGAATTTTGGGAGGTTGTCATTGATTAATAAGTTATGGTTTTTCCCAGTGCTGTATTTCAATAATGTTGCCATCAATATCTCTTGCATATACGGCCGTTAAAATTCCCGCATTGGGAACATCTGTTGTCACCAGCACCCCAATCTGTGTTCCGCCGTTTGTCAGCAATCTTTTTAAAATCCCTTCTACATCATCCACTTTAAATGCTATGTGGCCAAAACCTTTTCCGTTGGCAGAAGGAAAAATATTGGGAACACTGCTATCGTATTGAAATATTTCGAGCGTAGGTAAATCACCTTCATAACCCGGCAACGCCAGGTGAATGCCTGTTAAATGTGTGTTTTTTATTCCGGTTAGTTGATCCAGCCAATTGCCTTTCAGGTCACGTTCCGGGAAAAGCGGTTTGCAATCAAATACCGCTATATAAAAACCGGCAAGTTTTTTCCAGTCGTCTGTAATAATATTGGTGTGCGCAAATTGTATCATTTAATATTTTAAAAGACAATAAATTTTGGGTGGCTTTAATACCAGCGTGCAAGTTCGCAATTTAATCAAACATCCGAAGTTTTATAACTACGGATGTTTGATCGGGAGTTTAAAAATATATGGTTAGATGGAGCACCAATTAAAACAGTTTTTCCTGTGGAGGTTTGGCTCCTGCCAGGCGAATGTACACAGTTGTCTGGCCGCGGTGGTGCGTTTGGTGTTCAAAACATTTTGCAAACGCCATTGATTTTGTCATTTCAAATCTGCCAAACATTTTTACGTTTTCACTTAACTGGGCAGGCGTCATCTTTTTAATGCTATTGATTACAAAATCATACCCGGCCATCACCAGTTTGGTTGTGTTCTCTTTTGACTTATCGGTGCTTTTTTCAGATTCTCCCATGCCGACAGGACTTTTTTCTCCTGTAGCTGCGGAGGCGAACATATAATTGACGTCAGTTAAATGCAGCATTTGTTCCGCAAAGGAGCGCATTTCAGGCGTAGGCTTCAGGCCGTAACTGGCAGCGGGCATGGTGTCCAGGTATTCTTTGGTATAGGCTTTGGCCCGCTCCCATTCTTTTACCATATCGGCTGTGGAAGTTTGTGCAGTGGCAAAATGTATACTGCCCAGCAGTACAAGGAAAGTTGTAAAAAATTTAATTACTTTCATGATTGTTTTTTTTAGTGAATAATTTGATTGAGTAACTAATGCTAATAGCAGAAATTGATAGCATTCAATGTGTATGGCAGGTAAAAATACAAAACGCAATATAAAAAAAGCCTAAAAAATTGCCGAATTGAATTTTCTGCAAGGAAGTGGCAAACTGCCGTTAAGTAGCGTAGCCGTTAAGATAAAAAAAGAACAAAGAAAACTAAACGCCTCAGAAAGTACTCGTGATGAAATAGAAAAAATAATTTCTTTGTAGTTGTGACGTTATATGCGCAGCCAGTTTTTCTACCTCAATTTTGATAGTAGGTTCAAATAAACAATATATGCGAACAATTATTCTCATCGTTGCCGGTATCATAGCAGCCATCATTGTAATCTTTTATTATGCGCTGCATACCAAAGCAAAAACGGTAAGCAGTTACATGCCATTTAAGGCATTTCTCGGCAAGCCGCTGGTTACACAAAGAGATGCGTTATTGGTAAAAAATTTACAACAATATTCCTTTGAGAACAGTTACCTGTTAACTGAAACAACTGCATCGCCTGATACAGAAATTACGGAAAAATACCTGTTGCCAAAAGGAACAATTCTCCTTTTTGAAAAAGCGGCATTATATAAAAATGGGGTAAGCGGCTTTACGCAAATTGAGTCAGCAACCCCGCAACGCACCAGGTATGCGCATATTAATTTCCCAATAGTTACCATGCCGGAGTTTTATTGATATCATCTTTATACAACCAGGATCATTGAGGCGAAAATGCCACCGACTGAAGTAGATGTGGTCTTGATACTATTATTTTATGCCGGTAGTAACAATGCACAAGAATAGCACGATCATGTGCAAAAATCCTATACACTGATTGCGTAAGTGTAATGCTTAACCAGATTATTTTTCCGTAAGCGGAATAAATATTTTTAACAAACCTTCTTTTGACATAATATTGTATCTCCACTTTTACAATGGTCAATATGAAATTAAACTGTATGCTTCCCCGTTATTTTTCAAACCACCTTTTTTATGGCGTGGGCCTCATCAGCCTGCTTGCAGCATGTAATCAAAAAAAAGATGTAGCGGCTTTTACTGATAACCGTATTTACCTGATGAACCCTGCGAAAACCAAGGCAATAGCCGATTCTATCGGGGCCCTGGTAAAACCCGAACTGGCAGACAGCCTTACCCTTTCTTTGTGGGGTATCGATTCACTGGTGATTTCTCCCATTGCTATAGACATAGACGATTCGGGTAAAATTTATTACACCACCACCAACCGGCAGAAGAATTCTGAATTTGATATTCGTGGCCACCGGGATTGGGAGCTTGGTTCCATACAACTGCAAACTGTAGAGGAGAAGCGTGCTTTTTTGCACAGCACATTATCACCTGAAAACAGCAGCAAAAATGAATGGCTGAAAGATGTAAATAAAGATGGCTCGCACGACTGGAAAGATATGACCGTTGAAACAGAAAACGTGTATAAGGTAGAGGATGTAAATGGTGATGGCGTGGCAGATAAAACACAGTTGATTGTAAACGATTTTCATGATGAAGTAACGGATGTTGCCGGAGGGGTACTGGTTGATGGAAAAAACCTGTACGTTGCCGTAGGGCCGGATATGTGGAGATTACAGGATAAAAACGGCGATGGTATTCCCGATGAAAAAACGTCTATGTCTCACGGATATGGTATTCATATCGGGTTTAGCGGTCACGGTATGTCGGGTGTGGAAATGGGCCCCGATGGCAGGATATACTGGCAGATTGGCGACATTGGGTTTAGTGGTAAAGACAAGAGCGGAAAGGAATGGAAGCACCCTAACAGCGGCGTGATAGCCAGGAGTAATCCTGACGGAAGTGATTTTGAAATATTTGCTTACGGCAACCGCAATACCCATGAGTTTGCTTTTGACCAATATGGTAACCTGATCAGTGAAGACAATGATGGTGATCATCCCGGTGAAAAAGAGCGGCTGGTATATGTTGTAAACGGGGCCGATATTGGCTGGCGCAGCAACTGGCAGTATGGTAAATACAATGATCCCAACAACAACAGTTATAAAGTGTGGATGGCCGAAAACTTATGGAAGCCAAGGTTTGAAGGACAGGCAGCATACATTACGCCTTGTATAGACAATTTTGTAAGCGGCCCTGCAGGCTTTTTGTACAATCCGGGTACGGCATTAAGCCCCAAATACAACAACACCTTTTTTGTGGCGGAGTTTGTGGGCAATCCCGCACAATCGGGTATTTACAGTTTTAAACTTAACCCTGCAGGGGCAAGTTTTTCATTGGGAGAAAACAAGAAAGTATTGGGCGGTGTGCTTGCGACAGGGCTTGATTTTGGCCCGGATGGCGCCATGTATGTGGCAGACTGGATTGATGGATGGGGCACGCATAACTATGGCCGTATCTGGAAGATGGATGATAAAAACGCAGCGTCTTTGCCCGACCGCATGTTGACAAAAAAATTGCTGGCAGCTGATTTTACCACCAATAGTGAAGCCGCTCTTGGAGAAATTTTGAAGAACCCTGACATGAGGGTAAGAATGAAAGCACAGTTTGAACTGGTGAAACGAAAAGAAAAAGGCGCAGCGATATTTCAGCAATATCTTACCCAAACCGTTAACCAGCTGGCAAGGGTAAACTCCATCTGGGGCATCAGTCAATTGGCGAGGCAGGATAATAAATACGCTGCAGCACTCATTCCTTTTTTGCAGGATTCAGATGCGGAGATAAGGGCGCAGGCAGCAAAATGGCTGGGCGACATTAAATATGCAGCCGCTGGTAAATACCTGTTGCCGCTGCTGAAAGATACCGCCAGCCGTGCCCGCTTTTTTGCAGCCGAGGCATTGGGCAGAATTGAATATGAACCAGCCATTGGCGCTATCGTAGAAATGCTGGCTGCCAACAATGATAAAGATGCGTACCTGCGCCATGCAGGCAGCCTGGCATTGGCAAGAATTGGAAAAGCAGATCCGGTAATTGCATTGGCCAATCATGCGTTCCGTGGTGTAAGAATTGCTGCAGTGGTGGCATTGAGAAGAATGGGCAATGCAGGTATTGCAACCTTTTTAAAAGATGCCGATGAGTTCATTGTAACAGAAGCAGCACGTGGTATCAATGATGATCTGTCTATTGAAGGTGCCATCCCGGCGCTGGCAGCTTTGCTCACCACCACCAACTTTAAAAATGAAGCGTTGATAAGAAGAGCCATCAGCGCCAACTCTCGGCTGGGTACAGCGGCTTCTATACAAAACCTGGCGAATTATGCTGCTGTTGCAGCTAACCCGCCGGCAATGCGGGCAGAAGCCGTAGCGGCACTAAGTAACTGGGCAAAGCCATCCGTTGTAGACAGGGTGGATGGAAGGTTTCGCGGCGTGATCCAAAGAGACAGCATGCTCGTAATAAACAAGGCAGGCAATGCATTGGTGACACTGCTAAACAGCAATGACGCTGCGGTAAGGCTGAGCGCCGTAAAGGCCGTGAGCAAGCTGCACCTGGTGCAGGGCGCCTCAAAATTACTGGCACTGCTGAAGCAGGATAACAATACGCCTGTAAAAGTGGAAGCATTGAAAGCACTGGCTGCCATGCAACATCCGTCGGTTGCAGATGCCATACAGGTTGCTTTAACCAGCACCGACAAGCCCGTGAGAGTAGCTGGCATTGACATGATCAGCAAACTGAATATTCCTAAGCCTTTGATGGTAAAATTACTTGCAAATGTTATCAGCACAAAAACTACGGAAGAGAAGCAGGCTGCACTGCTTACGCTGGGTAACCTGCCAGTGAGCAATACCAACGAGGTGTTTACTGGCTTGCTGGCGCAGCTGGCCGGTAAAAAATTATCTCCGGATATTTATTTTGAATTGGGTGAAGCAATTGACAGTACCAAAAGCCAGTCACTGATTGCAAAGTATAAGGCCGCCTTTGCCAGCACCAATGCCGATGAGCTTACGGCTTCGTTTGCCGGCAGCCTATTTGGCGGTGATGCGGACCATGGAAGAAATATCTTTTTTGAAGGCCAGGCCTCACAATGTATGCGCTGCCATTCCTATGATGATTTAGGCGGTAATGCCGGGCCAAAACTTAACGGTATTGCCAGTCGCCTGCCAAGAGAAAAATTGCTGGAGGCATTGATCAATCCAAGTGCAAGATTGTCACCCGGCTACGGCAGCGTAACACTGCAACTGAAAGATGGCAAAACCATCTCGGGTATTTTGGAAGAGGAAACCGACAAAATTTTAACGGTAAAAATAAATGGTGAACCCAATATGGTCGTCAATAAAACCCAGGTGACAAAAAGAACCAATGCACTTTCGAGCATGCCGGAGATGAAGAATATCCTGAGCAAAAAAGAGATCAGGGATGTGGTGGCTTTTTTAGCTACGCTGAAATAAAGATGTTATCAAAAAAACACAAAGCGCAGGTAGGGATATCTGCGCTTTGTGTTTTTTATAATTATTATAAATATCCCTGAGGTTATGTGTAAATAAGCATTAGTGAGGTGTAATAATTCACTACTGACTATTCACTAACTCATTGTCCACTCAGGGCGAATATAATGGCAGGTGTACCCATAAGGATTTTTCTGCAGGTAGTCCTGGTGTTCTTTCTCCGCATTCCAAAAATTACCGGCTGGTACTACAGCGGTAACAACCGGCCCCGGCCATTTACCCGAAGCATTCATTTCGCTGATTAATGTTTCAGCGGTTGCTTTCTGCCCTTCATCCAGGTAAAAAACAGCAGAGCGGTACGATAGACCGCGGTCGTTACCCTGCCTGTTCAGTGTGGTGGGATCATGCAACTGAAAAAAGAATTCCAGCAAACTGCGGTAAGATAGTTTAGACGAGTCAAATTGTATCTCAATGCCCTCTGCATGTGTGCCGTGGTTGCGGTAGGTCGCATTGGGAACATCGCCGCCTGTGTAACCCACAACGGTTGAATGAACGCCGGGCAATTTACGAATGAGTTCTTCCACTCCCCAAAAACAGCCTCCGGCAAGAATTGCTTTTTCCATAATGAT
>JANYFI010000415.1 GCA_025362765.1 Ferruginibacter sp.
TCGTTTCCTCAAACAACGGAAGTAAGAAGCTGGAGAGCGAAATTAAAAAAAGGCGACCTGACACAAGAGCAATATGATAATTTAATTGCGAAAGAAACAGCAGTAGCTATTCGCTGGCAGGAAGAAACAGGCATTGATGTATTGGTGCATGGCGAGTTTGAACGCAACGATATGGTGGAATATTTTGGTGAACAATTGGCAGGATTTACGTTTTCTAAAAACGGCTGGGTACAAAGCTATGGCAGCCGTTGTGTGAAGCCGCCGATTATTTATGGTGATGTAAGCCGGCCAACACCCATGACTTTGCGTTGGACATCGTATGCGCAATCCTTAACCAAACAATGGGTTAAGGGAATGCTGACTGGTCCTGTTACTATTTTGCAATGGAGTTTCGTTCGCAACGACCAGCCTCGAAGTGAAACCTGTACTCAAATTGCGCTGGCTATTCGTGATGAAGTAATTGATTTGTTGTACGCAACCCTAAAACGACATTCCGTTCACCTTCAAGCGACACGACATTTAATGCAAAGTCTCTAACAACCCACCGCACATTGCAGCACATTTGCAAGGCACACAAAGCCAACACACAGAAGCCAACCTTGCAAAAGAGCTGCAATAACCAACACACGGCAAGCAGTTTTTCAATTCGGGGCAGACAAAACACAAAACCAAAAGAAGAAGAAAAGAAAAGCCGCCGAAGGCGGCTACGCTTTGCTGCTTCTTTTCTATTAAAAGGAAAATCTATCAGTTACCTTTGAGTATAACAACAAAACAGGCAATGGAACTATGAAATGGATTACAAGAGAACGACCAAAGATTGACCGATTAGCCTGCCCGTGGTTAATCAAAAAATTCGTTGACAAAGAAGCAGAATTTATTTACGTTCCCTTTAATGAAGTGCTTACAAAAGCAAAGAAATTAAAAGCCATTCCATTTGATATTCCTAATGTAGAGTTTACTCATTATGACGACCAATGCACTTTTGACTACATCATCAAAAAATATAAAATAAAAGACCCTGCCGTTTTGGTGATGGCAGTAATTGTTCGTGGTGCAGACACAGACCGCCACGACATTGCAAAAGAAGCAGCAGGGTTATTGGCAATTTCCGCAGGGCTTTCTTATAACATTACGGACGATTATAAACTATTGGAAACAGGCATGGTTATTTACGATGCCCTGTACAGTTGGGCTACACATTTGCACAAACAAAAGCATTTACAAAACAGCCCTTTTGAAAACTTGCTACATGAAGTGTATAAGAAATTTTTGAAAGACAAAGCAAAAGACAAAAAGAAAATTCCTAATTGGGTGAAAGACTTGAAAGATATAATACAAGACCAGATAGACACTCAATTTACATTTGACCTTAAAACAATTTCAAATAATTTAGAGCTTAACCCATCTTATTTATCGAGAGAATTTTCTAAATATTTTGAAGACCTGAACTTTGGCGACTACATCAGAAAAATACGAATTGACAAAGCAATACAACTTATTCAAAACTCAAGCTGTTCACTAACAGAAATTGCATACCTCACAGGCTTTTCAGACCAAAGCCATTTTACAAGAATATTTAAGCAACACACAGGAAAAAACCCATCTGCTTACAGAAAAAATCTGCAAAAAAGTAAACCAAATACAAAAGGTAAATAACCTGCTATTTATTGGTTTTTTGCAATCATAATTTTGCTTTTCAAATAAGCAAATATGTTATGAAGCAAAGTCGGTTTTCTATTGTTATTATTTTTCTTTTATCAAGTACTTTAGCATTGTCGCAAACCGTCACATACCCCAAAGTTGCAGGTTATGTGGGTATTGTCCACCCACTTGTAACGTTTAGTGGGCATGAAACAACCACAAATTTTAAAGATTACTATGTTGTCGGAATGCCAACTGGCATTAACATTTGGAAAAGTCAGAAAATTGGCTTTTCAATGGAGTTTGTTCCTTTTGTAAGAGCCGAAAATGGAACAAGCAAAATGTCTAATTTTTTATTTCATCCGGGTGTACTTGTAGCATTAGGCAAAGGCTTCACTTTTGCAGGTAGAGCAGCTTTTGAAACTTCAGGTAGATATGGCATTACACCTGTTCTAAATAAAACTATAATCAAAAACAAAAACAGTAGCTATTTTATTGCTATGCCTTTGCCTGTAAGATTCGGTAACAACACCCCTTCTTCTTTCACCATAGGTTTTCAATTTGGCATTGCCTTTTAAACAATTCAACCCATGGACAATAAACCAAATTACACTTTACGGCAACTCATTTTTTACTTCTTAAAATTAGGTTCAACAGGCTTTGGAGGTCCCGTTGCCTTAGTTGGTTATATGAACAAAGATTTGGTTGAAAACCGTAAATGGATTTCTGAAGAAGAATACAAACAAGGTTTGGCTTTGGCACAATTAGCACCCGGACCTTTAGCTGCACAATTGGGGATTTATTTGGGCTTTGTTCATTACGGAATATTAGGAGCAACTTTAGCAGGTATTGCTTTTGTCATTCCTTCATTCATCATGGTTGTGCTGTTGGGCATGGCTTATAAATTATATGGAGGACTTGCATGGATGCAAGCCGTTTTTTATGGTGTAGGTGCCGCAGTTATTGGCATCATTGCAAACAGTTCTTACAAACTCACAACAAAATCAATTGGCAAATTCAACATTCAATCCTTCAAACAAAATTGGTTGTTATGGTTGTTTTTTGTAGCAGCGGCAGCCATCACATATTTTACCCAACAAGAACAGGTTTTATTATTCGTAGCAGCAGGGCTTTTATATATGTTTGTAAAGGCACCGCCAAAATGGTTCAACAAATCCACAGCAAACGGTTTTGTTCTCTTGCAAGTTAGCTTTTGGAATTATGAAACTTCAACCCTTGAAAAAATTGCCATCTTCTTTACCAAAGCAGGAGCATTTGTTTTTGGAAGCGGTTTAGCAATTGTTCCATTTTTACATGCAGGAGTTGTTACAGAAAATCATTGGCTCACAGAACAACAATTTGTAGATGCAGTTGCAGTTGCCATGATTACCCCAGGTCCTGTTGTTATCACAGTTGGTTTTATTGGTTACTTAGTTGCAGGTTTTCCAGGAGCAAGCGTTGCAGCATTAGCAACATTTTTACCTTGTTATTTATTTACAGTTATTCCAGCACCGTACTTTAAAAAAATAGCAAAGAACCAATCTATCAAAGCATTTGTTGATGGCATTACTGCCGCAGTTGTTGGGGCGTTGGTTGGTGCGGTTATAGTAATTGCAACAAGAAGTATTTTAGACATCCCGACAGCAATGATAGCTATAACCACAATATTTGCTTTGCTGTACATCAAAAAACTTCAAGAGCCTTATGTTATTTTAGTGGCTGCATTTTTGGGCATCCTTATTAAACTTATTTTATAAACCGTTTGTATATTCAAAAGCACAAAATGAAATACTTACTACTTTTTATTACAGCTATTTGCTTAAACATAATTAATGTATCAGCACAAAAAGCGAAGACAAAATCAAACATCAAAAAATATGCAATCCCTTTTCAGGGCAAAAGGCACTTTTGCTCAGACGAAAGCAAAATGACTTACGATGTTGAAATCAAAGGGAACAAAGTAATTATTTCTTACCCTAAGTTTAAGGCAACAGGATATTTTAAAAATGGATTGGTTTTTACAAACGACCCAAAGGAAGTAGAATACAGGAAAGCAGCAGGAAAATACAACTATGGAAATACTACATTATAGAAGCAGAATATTTTAGTACCCTGCTTACAGAAAACGGAGAATACAACTCATACAAAAGATGTACCTTGAAGGAACAATTAGAAAAAAATAAATAATCTTTTTTAAATAAGATATTATGAACAGAAAAGACTTTTTAAAATCAGGAACGTTAGCAGGAGCAGCAACATTGCTTTCTTCAAATAATGCTTTTGCTCAAAATCTTACCGACAATTCAATAGACAAATTAGTAGATGCAAATGGCAATTTTATTCAGCAACCACTTCCATATGCTGAAAACTATTTAGAGCCGTATATGGACAGTGAGACGTTGCATTTGCATTATACATTTCATCATGGCGGTGCAACAAAGGCTGCCAATACAGACTTAAAAAAAATACATGAAGCTATTGATACTAACAACCTTGAAACCGTTGACTACTGGACTAAAAAATTATCCTACCATTTATCATCGCATATTTTGCACTCAATCTTTTGGACAAATCTTGCAAACAAAGCGACAACACCAAAAGGTGACCTACTGAAACGAATTGATAACGATTTTGGCGGCTACGAAAAACTAAAAGCATATTTGGTACAGACATCCAAAAATGTGGACGGCAATGGTTGGGGCATTTTGGGCTATCAACCTTACACGGACAAACTAACAGTTTTACAATGTGAAAATCACGAAAAACTAACTCAATGGGGAGTTATCCCTTTACTTGTAATTGATGTTTGGGAACATTCATACTACTTAAAATACAAAAATAAACGAGGCGACTTTGTGGACGCATTATTCAACATTATCAATTGGGACAACTCTGCTCAAAGACTTGATGATGCAATAAAATTGACAAAATAAATTCCAAGCACCCTAACAGCCAACGCACCAAGTCAGGCACATTTGCAAGGCACACAAAACCGACGCACAAAAGCCAACCTTGCAAAAGAGCCTGCCTTGTGCCAACACACGATAACACTCTGCGGTTGGACACAGACATACATTATAGAAGACCACGAAGGAAGGGTATGCGTACAACAGGGGGTTTGCCAAAATACGGGCTGTCCAAGTTATCTTCATCTGCGTACCTTTGTGCATCTTATTTTATCAGATAACTATTTGAAATTTAACTATTTTTCAGTTAAAAAATAAATGAACACCAATGAATCCAAAAGTTGATTTTTATTTTACAAAAGCCACCAAATGGCAGAAGGAAATTGAACAATTAAGAACTATCATTCTTGATTGCGGACTTGAGGAAGAATTAAAATGGGGATGCCCGTGTTACACCCATGCAACTGGATCATCCGAATCGGCACTTCACAAAGCCAACATCGTTTTAATACATCTGTTTAAAGAATATTGTGCGGTCTTGTTTTTCAAAGGCGCCTTGTTAAACGATACCAGCAAAATTTTGGT
>JANYFI010000418.1 GCA_025362765.1 Ferruginibacter sp.
ACCTCGACCCGTCCGTGCGGTTCGACGGCATCAAGGAAGAGGACGAGAAGCACGACGTGGTGGCGCGCTCGGGCAATGCCGCCGAGGGCACCGCGACGATGCGGACCGCCCTGGGGGCGGAGTGGGCGGGGCTGGCGATATCACCACGCTAAGAATGGATAAGCCTGCTGACAATTCATAGCTTACAATCTGTGCGCCGCTGCGCATGGCGCCCATTAAAGAATATTTATTGTTGCTTGCCCAACCCGCCATTAAAATACTAATAACCATAATGGAAGAAATGGCAGAAATATACAGCACCCCAATATTCAAATCCCACAATTGAAAGTTCTTAGCAAACCCGATCGGTGCCATCAGTAACATCGCCACCATCATCGCAATAAAAGGCGCTAGGTTAAACAAGAATTTGTCGGCGCCATCTGGTGTCATCCCTTCTTTTACCAGCAGCTTCACTGTATCCGCCAATGATTGTAACATTCCTCCCGGGCCAACCCTGTTTGGTCCAAGCCTGATTTGTATCCAGGCAGCTACCCTTCTTTCCATCAGCACCAACACCAGGCCCAATGCGGCAAATAAGCTAATTACACACACACCGGCAATCACCATTTCAATTACCATTGTCCAGGTAGGATTAAAAATGCTCCTTAACCAGGTGTCTATAAATTTCGATATGTTTGAAAAGCTTAGCATAAAGCCCCCCCACTCCGCCGCCGCGGAAGATTTTTTGAAGGATATTTATAATTTGTTATTTTATTCATAGCCTGTTCCCTAATTTTTTTTATTCAAAACATTCAATAATTTAAATTCTACAATCTCTGCATTTCTATCCCCCGCCGCTGTAGTGGAAGGATAGGTGGAACTACATTACCGGTCTATGTCCGGTATCACCAGATCCAACGTTCCCATCATTGCTACCAAATCCCCGAGTTTACTTCCTCTCGCCATATGATCAAGCGCAGACAAATTGGAAAATCCCGGCGAGCGAAATTTAATCCGGTAAGGTGTTGTGCCGCCTTCGCTCACAATGTATACACCAAACTGTCCCCTTGCTGTTTCTACTTTTTGCATAAATTCTCCTTTCGGTAATTTTAAAACGGCTTTTGTTTTAGCCTGAAAATCACCTTCAGGAATATTATCTATCAATTGTTCAATGATCCTGATGGACTGGTTCATTTCCCTTATTCTTACCATATACCTTGCAAAAGAATCGCCTGTTGTTTCCAGCACCTCATCAAATTCAAGCTGGCTGTATATTTCATAAGGATAAGTTTTCCGGGTATCACAACTTACCCCGCTGCCCCGTGCCGACGGCCCTGTTACACCAAAGGAAATGGCATCTTCCGGAGAAAGGTAGCCGATCCCTTTCATCCTGTTTTGAAAAATAATATTACCGGTCACCAGCTCATCGTACTCGCTGATTTTTGATTTATATAATTGAATAAAATTTTTTACTCTTTGCTGAAAATTGGGATGAATGTCCTGCATTACGCCACCAGGTACTATATAGTTCAAGGTAAGCCTTGCGCCACAGGTTTCTTCCATAATATCGTTGATGGCTTCTCTTTCGCGAAAGGCATGAAAGAACGGCGTGAATGCTCCAAGATCCATTGCCATGGCACCCCACCACAATTCGTGCGAAGCGATTCTTGTCAGTTCATCCATTAATACTCTTATCACTTGCGCACGGGCAGGTACTTCTACCTGCAATCCATTTTCTATACAAAGTGCACAAGCATGATTATTGATGTGGGAAGACAAATAATCCATCCTGCTGGTAACATATATAAACTGACGATAAGTAAGACTTTCACACATTTTTTCAATGGAACGATGAATATAGCCAAGATGAGGTTCTACCTTGACAATGGTTTCTCCATTGATGGTAATAACCAGGTGCAGCACGCCATGCGTTGCGGGATGTTGTGGTCCTACATTTATGATGACATTGCCTTCTTCCGTTCTTCCTATTTCTTCAACCATATTTGCCCCATCCCCTAAAACAGGATGATTGTGTTTAATAATATAAAAATTAGTTCCTCATTTTTTATCCCCGCCGAACCTTAATCCGCTTGCCTTACTCCCCTTACCGGGATGGGAGCAAGTGAGTCTTATAGTTTTATCATGTTGACTGGATCTTCAAAATTCTTTAATAAAGGTCTTTTATTTTCCCATCCGTCAGGTAAAATCAATAATCTTAAATCAGGATGATTGATAAAATTCACCCCAAACATTTCATATACTTCCCGCTCGTGAAAATTAGCTGTTTGCCAGATGTCGCTTACTGTGGAAATCGCCGGCAATGCAACATCTAATGTTGATTTTACAACAATGTTGTGCCGGAATTTTGTTGACTCAAGATGGTATACCATTGTCAAATGCGTTTTCCAGTCGATGCAGGTAAGGCAGAAAAGCAAATCAAAGACCAACGACTCGTCCTTGCGCAACTGTTCTGCGAATGCATGCCAGTCAGCAGGCGTTACGAGAATATTGAGCCATTGTACGCCTTCCTCAAAAGTTGCAGCAGGCAGTAGTTCCGTAATTTTTTCTTTCAATGTTTCGTTGGTCATAATTACCTTTCAGATGGAGGCTTGCTATAAAATTTAATTTCTATTTAACTTCTTTTATCTGCTCCCTTGTTAAGCCACTTTTTATTTTTTCCTGCAGGCTGATCAGCGCATGCAAAAGCGCTTCGGGTCTTGGTGGACAACCTGCTACATAAACGTCCACCGGAATAACATGATCGGCACCTTTTACAACCGAATAGGTATTGTAAAAAAATGGACCTCCACTTATTGCGCAGGCGCCCATGGCAATTACATATTTTGGGTCAGCCATCTGGTCGTACAATCTTTTCAACACGGGTGCCATTTTATTTACAATGGTACCCGCAATGATAATTACATCGGCCTGCCGTGGCGAAGCCCGGGCTACTTCAAATCCAAATCTTGAAAAATCATATTTTGCTGCCGCTACAGACATCATTTCTATGCCACAACAACTGGTAGCAAACGTAAGCGGACACAATGAATTTGATCTGGCCCAGTTAATAACATCATCCAGTTTGCTCAACACAATACCACCACCTGGTGTTTCATGTATTTGGCCGGGAAAGGAAGCCCCACCACCACCCAAAGGAGGGATAAAAGAAGAACCTGCGTTATTTGAAATGTTACTCATTTATTTAGCTGTACAAATTTTATTTACACTATTGGGCAGCATTATGCTATTTCAATTTGAAAATCTATGCATTTTAATCCCCTCTTGAGGGGTGGGGGCCGGGCTTCCTACATCCACTTTAACGCTCCCTTTTTATGTGCGTATAAAAAGCCCATAAACAATATAAAAAAGAATACTAAAATCTCTACAAATGCCATCCAGCCTACATTTTTAGCCACTACTGCCCAGGGAAATAAAAACACCAGTTCCACATCAAATACTAAAAATATCAGTGCAAATAAATAGTACCCCACGTTCAATTGTGTCCAGGTTTTTCCCTGTGTAGGTATACCGCATTCGTAGGGCTGGCCTTTCTGTTTATTGGTGGTGGCTTTCGTTACAATTTTTGCAATTAAAATGGCAATGGAGGAAAATGTTAACGCTGCAAGAATCAAAACAATCATCGAAGATGCTCCCATAAAAATTAATTATTTGAACAAAATTTTAGAACTACAAGGTAGGAAAAAATAACAAAACTGTTATTGCGGCAATCATAAGCATAAATGATATTTGTTATGTTGTTTAGCAATCAAATTCTGGTTAAAGTTATAGATAAATACTATCCATAAATTTCATAGTAGATTTCTTTTTTATCATAGCCCATATCGGTAATTCTTTTACGGGCTTCGTCAATCATACCCTTCCAGCCACATATATAAAATTGCGCAGGGTGTTTATCAACGCACAACAGTTCATAAACAGGATGCACATAGCCGGTTTGGCCATCCCACGATTCTCTTGACAAAACAGGAATATACTTAAAGCCTGGCATTTCCTCCTGCAGTTTATTCAGCTCTTCATAATATAGCAAGCTGCTTTTTGTTCTACAGCCAAACAGGAGATAAATACCCTTATGTTCGAGCTTGTTATTTTTTATATAGTGAAGCATGCTTCTGAATGGAGCAATTCCCGTACCTGTACAAATTAAAATAAGGTGCTTATCAAGGGGTTCTTTTAATGTAAACACGCCTTGTGGCCCACGGAATTTCAATCCCGATCCAACGGTTACTTCGTTAAAAAGATATAGAGTACCTGTACCGTTTTTATCCAGCACAATTATCAGTTCAAAAACATTTGATCCGTCGGGGCTGGAAGCGATTGAATAACTGCGCCAGCGCTTGTTTGGCTTTTCGTGAATGGGTAAATCAAGTGTAACAAACTGGCCCGGTTTAAAATGGAGTGTTGCCAGTTCGGGCGCCTCTATAAAAAAACTTCTTGTGTCTTCTGTTTGCTGTTGAATTTTTATCACCTTTCCGGTGCGCCATGGTTCTAACGACATTGTGCAATTGTTTGCAGAAAGATACAAAGAATAGTGAATCTGGAAATTATACAGCCGTAATATTTCTCAGTTATAAAAATAACGGTGCAAAAAGTTTTGTCCGCAGGATCCTGGGGAAAATTTATTGTACTACTATTTTCTGCACCTGTGAGCTGTTGGCTGAAATTATTTTCAGCATGTAAACTCCTTTGGCAATACCATTAAGATGGATGGTATTGCTTGTTCCCTGCAACACAAAACTTTTTATGAGTTTACCTGTACCATCATATAAAGATGCACCGCTGCAACTGGCATCTGCAGAAATAAATACAGTTCCTGTACTAACGGGATTGGGGTAAATAAAAATATCATCTCCCGGGTTGCTGAAATCAAGTTTTCGCAGTACCGAATAACTGTAGGTTCCATCCCGCTGCCATACTTTGATACGGTAGTAGTTAACGCCTTTTAGAGGAATTGAATCGGTACAATTGTGACTGCCCGCTACAGCGGCACTGGCGGCTGACAGGCTTCCAATATTGCTAAAAGTTCTGCCGTCAGCGCTTCTCTCTATGTCGAATTTTGCCACGTTTGCTTCGTGTTCTGTTTTCCAGCTTAACAAAGCATAACCTGATTGCTTCACTGCTTCAAAGGCAAATAAATTAACTGGCAATGGATTTGTATTGGTGGTGCCTCCGTTGTTAAACCAATATTCGCTGAAACTATTTACCATAAACTCTGCATAATATCCATTTCCATGGGGAATAATGGTAGTATTTACCGGCGTGATGTACCGCATAAATCCATTGATGTCATCTTCCAGCACACCATTCTCTTCTGCCATTAAACCGCTGTATTTTGTTACACCCAGTTCATAGGCATCACCGGGTTTGGAACAGGAATTGCACCCTGACGCATTAATCAGCGAGTCAGCTTCATCATCAGTAAAATACAACCTTACACCAACGCTCCCTGTTGGTGGATTAGATGGGTGAATAACATAGTTTCTGTCAAGGTAATATTGATCATTGCTGTTTCTTACCACCTTTGTTGTATTTGGATAAACAGTGACAGTCATTTTTCCAAGATCCTGACCATTGGGATTTATTTCTGCCATTCTACCCAATTGTCCTGATGGGTCAACTGACTGAAAAGGTATCCAGCTATTACCAGTAACAGCAGGCACACTGATAGTAGCAACGGGGGCACTGGAAAATACTACAGTTTTTTCGTGCACGGTAACATCGTCTATTCCTACGCCTTCCATGTTTACCCCTCCATCGCTGCTAAGCACAAAACGAAAACGAATATTTGTTCCGGTAGCAGGTAAATCAATACTTGCTACATGCCATATTGCAGTGGACATGTTCCAGTTTTCCAAAGCGTTATCGTACCAGTTTTTGCCCGCTCCCGATTTACCTAATTTTTGCCAGTTAACGCCATCTGTAGCGTATTCTACCCACGTAAAATCATAGTCTTTTTCTACCTGAATAATATGGCTGAAAGATAACACCGGGTGACTTAACGAAGAAAGTTCGAAACACGGAGAATAGAGATAAGAAGTTTCATTATTGTTGTAGTTGCCTGTTAAGCCAGTAACCCATGCTTTGGTACCATTGGGCGCTTTATTGATGATTATTTTTGCAGGAGCGCCCCATTGCCAGCTGTTATATGTTCCACCACTATAAAAATTACCATCGCTGTTTTCAAAATTTTCCAGGTATGGGTAAGTGTTAATCAAAGGCGAATTATGAACACTATAATCTAATATACTGTCGTTGGCTGTATACGTATCGCCTGTATAATGTATCCAGGATTTAACAGAATAAACCATAAACGCAGACATATCCGCAGTTTTTGTAAATGTGTAATTAAGGCTTTGCCTTGCCGCTATCGCAGGAATAATTTCTGTAACCACGGTTCCATTATTTACCTGGTAACTAACGGTTACATTGCTGGCAGTTGTTTCAGTAAAATTTTTTACGGTTACATTGATAGCGCTGGTTGTTGTAAGTCCGCAACCTGTTTTATCAGGTGAATTAATTTTACTGAGGCCGAGATCGCCGAATACCCGGTTTACCGTGAGGTCATCAAATGTGTAGCCATCATCAACGTCCTGTAACGGTGCCGCATCATTGGCGGAAGTATTGCCTTCTTCGCCAATTTTTATCTGGAAGGTTTCACTAATTATTTGGCTTGGTGATGCAGCAGCTAACGCTTCATTAATATTAATCAATCCATGTTTCCAGTTGCCCAACATAGCCTGGTTTGCAGACAAATCATACGCAGACAACCACGCATCATTTTCACTTCCACGTATCCACACTCTGTTATTGGTATTGGCGGCCTGCCCATGATTAAAATAATAAAAATCAAATCTAAGCTGGTCTGCCGCGTAAGAAACAAGATTATAATTTAAAGTGACTGAATCAACATTGGTAACGCTGCTGTAAGG
>JANYFI010000424.1 GCA_025362765.1 Ferruginibacter sp.
TGAAAAAATTACGTATTCCTCAGGCCTGCTCTTTCCCGGTAAAATACCTGCCACATTGTTCAATGGTTTTTTTGTGATCGTATTGGTACACTCAATTGCAAAGGAGGAAGCGGTAGTAGTGCCGAAGATAAAAACAACGCAATTGCTACCGGGGCTGGCCGTCATCTGTTCAATTCGCCGTATATTTTTTAAACTGCTGTTAAAACTGCTGTCAACCAATACCAACAGGGTTTTTTTACTCTGGTAATATTCATAAAATTTGGGTCCGAACTTTTCACCCGCATTTATTTTAACTACTTCTACCTCACTTTTGTCTGTAAGGCTAACGGTTGGCTGGTAACAAAATATGGCGGTTAGCGAATCAGGAATTGTTATGCCATCAACAACAATTTTACGTGACACTGTCACAGCCTGGGTCATGCTGAATTCCTGCCGGTAATTAACGGCACCGTTAAAAGTCTGCAAACCTGCCTTTTTAAACTGCTTTTCAATAAATGCAGAAGCTTTATCAATACCTGGGGTAAACGTACGTCTGCCCTGCATATCATCAGAAGATAATTTTTTTTCAATTTTCATTACTTGCCTGGCAGTAATAATTTTACCTGCTAATTGCGCAACGGCAATATGCATAAAGGCAACCGAAAAGGTGAAGGCTAAATTTTTTTTCATGTTATTTTTTAAAAAATTGAGTTACTAAAAATTACAGGCTGCTTCGGGCTTAAATAAAATTAGCTATTCGCTGCCGAAGGCAATAATAAAGAAAAAGACAATTGTTTTAAAAAGAGATTGGCAAACGGCAGCTAAAGCCTTTAAAATTGGATAAACCAATTATAAAGGCCTATCTTTAAAATATTCCGTTAACAATTTGTCGAAAAAAAGATAAAATTTTAACTGTGATAGTATACCCAATAACTATCAAAGCTTACTTACAATAAAAGTCATCACAGTTTCAAAACAATATTGCTATGGAATTTATTCTTACCGATACAATCGGGCTACAGAAGAAAAAATTAAATTTTATTGACCAGCTTTTTCTTCCGCTGATTAACGACAAAAGGGATATGGCCTTTATATATTTGTCTTTAAAAATTACCTTTATTGTTATTCCGGCGGCACTGCTTTTATATTTTATAGAAGGTATTCACTGGGTATGGAATGCAACTTATTTATTGGTATTGCTCATTATTTTTTTGGGGCCATATGTGCTAATGCTGCACAATGTTTGTCACCGTAAATTATTTAAAAAGAAGTACGACGTTTGTAACAGGTTCGTGCCGTGGGTGTTGGGTATATTTTTTGGGCAAACGCCGGAAACCTATTTTCATCACCATGTAACCATGCATCATCCTGAAAACAATCAGCCCGAAGATTTGAGCTCCACCATGAAATTCAGGAGGGATAGTATAAGAGCCTTTGTTGTTTACCTCGGTTCTTTTTATTTTACTGGTGTACTTAACCTCATATTATATTTTAAGAATAAAAAAAGGAATAAGTATGCTTTTCGCATTATGGTGGGCGAAACTTTTTTTACGGTGCTTGCGGTGGGATTGTGCTTTGTAAATTTTAAAGCGACACTCACGGTATTTATTTTACCGTTAATTTTTATACGTTTTGCGATGATGGCAGGCAACTGGGCGCAACACGCATTTATAGACGCCGCCCGGCCGGAAAGTATTTATGGCAACAGCATTACCTGCATCAATACCATTTACAATAAAAAATGTTTTAATGATGGGTATCATATAGGCCATCATTTAAAACCCTATTTACACTGGACGGAGATGCCCGCTAATTTTAAAGAAAACATCAGCACCTATTCTTTAAACAATGCGGTTGTATTTAAGAAGCTTGACTATTTTCAGATATGGTTTTTGCTGATGACTAAAAACTACAAAACCCTTGCCGCCAATTATGTTCAGTTGGGGGAGGCGCAAACAAATGCTGAAATAATTACCCTGCTGAAAAGCCGCACCCAAAAATTTGAGTTGTAATTATTGTCACAAATCTAAATGGTTGATAATCGTAGCAAGCTCGCCTGCTTAACTTCTACAAGGCCACCATACTCAATCAGTAATCATTCGAATGATCTGGTAACTTCATAGAAAAATAAATACTATTTTGTTATAAGCTTAAGCGGCAGTACAACTCTCTGCTAAACGGCTTTTTTTAGTTAATTTGACAATTGTTAAAAAAAAGTTAGAATTATTTTGGTGGAATGCAAAAGAAAATTCTATATTGTGCACACGATTGCACTGCTTGTCACAAAAAATTACCATACACGATATAGCCCGTGAGTTAAACCTCACGTCAGGAACGGTTTCCAGGGCATTAAACGATCATCCACGCATTTCTGATGCCACAAAAAAGCTTGTAAAAGAAAAAGCCACGGAATTAAAATACCAGCGAAATAAAATAGCCTCTTCTTTACGGTCAGGAAAAACGCATACCATCGGCGTAATTATACCAAGCGCTCAAATGAATTTTTTTGGCTCTGTAGTGCATGGCATAGAAATGATGGCTAGCAGCAATGGCTATAGTATACTGCTGTATCAAACAGAAGAAACAGCCGCATTGGAAATAAAAGCCATTGAAGCGTTTTTAAGTGCAAGGGTAGATGGTATCCTGGCATCTGTGGCAAAGGAAACGGTTGATTTTAGCCATTACAACGAACTGCAAAAAAGGAATATCCCGCTGGTTTTTTTTGACAGAACAAATGATGAACTAAAAGTTCCTTCGGTAGTGGTAGATGATTACAAGGGTGCTTTTCTGGCTACAGAACACCTGATTCAATCCGGGTATCTACGGATAGCTCATGTGTCTGGACCGCAACAATTAAAAACCTTTAATGAGCGGTTGAGAGGCTATAAAGCCGCGCTTGAAAAATATAGTATTGTGGTGGAGCAGGAATTGATTTACCAGGGAGATATTTCAATAGAGGCAGGCAGGGCGGCGGTGGACTATTTCTTCACCTTATCGGATATTCCAGATGCGGTTTTTGCAGTGGAAGATTATTCTGCACTCGGTGTTATCAAGGGATTGAAAGACCGGAAGATCAGGATGCCGGGAGAATTTGGCGTGATTGGTTTTGCCAATGAAAATTTTGGCGAACACATCAGTCCTTCTCTTTCATCGGTAGATCAGCAAACAGTTCAAATGGGCAAAGAGGCGCTCGGACTGCTGATGGAACTGATAGCCTTAAAGGAAAATAAACCGGGATACCCGTTGCGTGAAAAAATAGTGTTAGAACCGTTGATGCAGTTCAGGCAGTCGTCAACGGGCAAAACAATCAGCATAAAACAGGCAAAGAATAATACAACATTGGCAAATCTTTCATAAAAACCAAAACTACCATTATGCAATATTTTACCTGGAACGACAGCTAAGCTTATTTTTAGTGCAATCGTCTGCATTAAAAATTAATATAATCAATTTTTTTCGGGACAATGGTTAAAACCAGCAGACCTGAAATTTAAAAATCTTATACAAAAACGGAGATGCCTACATTCCTACATTGCATTTCCTCTTAAAGCAAACCAACAATTAATAAACCAAAAACAATTGCATCATGAAAAAACAAATCAGGGCGTTTTGCTCGGGCAGCTTAAGCCCAACAAAACTCTTCACAGGGGCGGCGTTAAAAAAAATGCTGTTTTCCTTAGCGGTGCTACTCCTCGGCATAGGAGCACATGCGCAACAAAAAGTACATGTAACAGGAGTGGTGAATGATGAAAAGGGAAATCCTGCAGTCAATGCCAGTGTTACTGTTAAAGGTGCCAAAACCGGTACAACTACCGATGCTTCAGGTGCATTTTCAATTGATGTACCGAGTGCAAAATCGGCGATTATTATTTCTAATACAGGGTACGAACCACAAGAACTTTCTGTAATTGGTAAAACATCTCTTAATGTTAGTTTAAAAGTTTCTACCAGCCAGCTAAATGAGGTAGTGGTGGTTGGTTACGGCACTCAGAAAAAAGTGACTATATCTGGCGCTGTTTCTACAGTAAAAGGAGCCGATTTGGTAAAATCGCCTGCAGTAAACCTTTCCAATTCAATCGCGGGAAGACTTCCCGGCGTTACGGCTGTTAATACAAGCGGAGAGCCTGGCAATGACGGATCTTCTATACACATTCGTGGCGTGAACTCATTAGGTGATAATAGCGCACTAATTGTAATTGATGGCGTGCCAGCCAGAGCTGGTGGTTTGGACCGTCTGAATCCGGCAGATATAGAAAGTATGTCTGTTTTGAAGGATGCATCTGGCGCAATTTATGGAGCACGTGCTGCCAATGGTGTAATATTAATTACAACACGCCACGGCAAATCCGGCCCGCCACAACTCTCTTATAGTTATAATAAGGGATGGGCACGGCCAACAATTTTACCTAAAATGGCGAATGCTTCTGAATATGCCACCATGGCCAATGAAATTGAAGTATATAAACTTGCACCTTCCCTGTGGACTGCAGCTACTGCCGCATTCAAATCTACCGGTAGTTTTAATTATACCGACGATCAGGGTAAACCTGCAACGTCCACTGCTCCTTTTCAACCAGCTGATCTAACAAAATATGCTGATGGATCAGATCCCTGGGGGCATCCTAATACAAATTGGTTTGATGCGACTTTAAAAAATTATTCTCCTCAAAGCCGTCAAAATGTTCAGTTGTCCGGTGGTTCTGAAAATGTAAAATACCTGGCATCTTTAGGCTATGAAAATCAGGATGCATTTTACAAAAATTCAGCAACTGGATACAAACAATACGATTTTCGTATCAACATTGATGCGAAAGTAAACAAGTACATCAATACGTCTTTCGGTGTTTCCGGCAGACAGGAAAATCGCTTTTATCCTACAAAAAGCGCTGGAGCTATTTTTAGGATGCAGATGCGTGGTTACCCTACTAAACCGGCCTATTGGCCAAATGGACTGCCAGGCCCAGACATTGAAAATGGGGAACAACCTGTTGTAATTACCACTAACCAAACCGGTTACGACAAGGATACCCGGTATTACTATCAGTCGAATGGTAAATTAGAAATCAATATTCCTGGTGTTCAGGGATTAAAGATTACCGGAAATGCGGCAGTAGACAGATACGAACAGCAGGGCAAGACATGGACCAAGCCTTGGTATATTTATAGTTGGGATTACAGCACTTATGAGGCTGATGGCAAGACACCTTTGTTGACCAAAGTGCAAAAAGGGCCAACTACACAACCAACGTTGAATCAATATACCCAGGATCAATTGAATGTGATGCTTGAGGCATTAGTATCTTATGATCGTAAGTTTGGCGATCACCAGATTACTTTTTTGGCGGGCGTAACCAAGGAAACTGCCAATAATAATTATTTCAATGCATTCCGCCAATATTTCCCATCAACTGTGATAGATCAATTGAATGCAGGGGGCCCTGTTAACCAGCAGTCTGGCGGTAGCGCATGGGAAACTGCCCGTCTCAACTATTTCGGCAGGGTTGGATATAATTATAAAGAAAAATACATCGCTGAATTTTTATGGCGCAGAGATGGTTCTTACAATTTCCCTCAGGCAAAACGATTTGGCTTCTTTCCCGGCGTAACGGCTGCCTGGAGAATTTCCGAAGAAGATTTTTTTAAGGAGAATGTATCTTTTATCAATTCATTAAAATTGAGGGGCTCATGGGGGCAAATGGGTAATGATGCTGTTTATTTTGCAAATGTGCTTCAGCAATATTCTTACCTTCCAACGAATGCCATCACATCTAATGGGTATGTTTTAAACAATCAGTTGGCAGCGGCTTATCATGAAAACGGCATTCCTAATCCTAATATTACCTGGGAAGTTGCCAATAACTACGACTTTGGTTTGGAAGGTAGTTTGTTGCACAACAAAATAAATTTTGAGTTTGATTATTTTCAAAATCATCGTTCGGGAATTCTTTGGAAAAGAAATGCATCGATTCCGCAATCCAGTGGTTTAACTTTGCCTCCTGAAAATATTGGTAAAGTAGACAATAAAGGCTGGGAATTTAAGGTGGGATACAATGGTCAGGCTGGAGATGTTCATTTTAATGCAAGTGTGAATGGTGGTTATGCCAAAAATAAAATCAAATTTTGGGACGAAACACCAGGCAGACCTGCATACCAATTATCAACAGGCCACCCGATTCCATCTGATATCAATTCCCCGGACGACATGTTATTGTATCAATATGATGGCGTATTCAAAGATCAAAAAGACGTAGATGCCAATACACTGGATTACTCAGGAGTGGGTGGTAAAGACAAGTTATTCCCAGGCAGTATGAAATTTAAAGATGTCAACGGTGACGGAAAGATTGATCAAAATGACCGTGTAAGATCTGACAAAACCACTTTGCCAACTTTCCAGGGAGGTTTAATACTTGGTGCACAGTATAAAGGTTTCGATGTGTCCATTTTATTTCAAGCAGCAACTGGTGCTGAAGTATTTCTGCAAACTGAATCTGGTACCATTGGTAACTATCTGCAGTATACATACGATCATCGCTGGACAGTTGATAAACCGAGTTCCGTTGATCCAAGAACCGTTGATAGAAACAATCAGTATTTCTCTAACAGAAATACTTACTACATGATGAACACAAATTATATAAGACTCAAAAATTTCGAAATCGGATATACCATTCCCACCAGGTTAAGTAAGAAAGCCGGTATCAGCAATTTGCGTTTTTATGCCAATGGATTAAATATGTTTACCTGGGCTAAGCAGGACATTTTCGATCCGGAAGCAACCAACACCAGTCTTCAGTATTATCCGCAGTCAAAAATTATTAATACAGGTGTAACAGTAACCTTCTAAACAAAAAAAGATGAAAAAAATATTAAAAAATGTATCAGCCCTTCTTGCATTAGGCACTCTGGCGGCAGGCTGTAATAAGGATTTTCTAAATACGCAGCCGTTGGATAAACCCGCTGCGAGCGTAGTTTGGAATGACCCGGCCTTGTCAGAAGCCTTTGTAACGGACATCTATAACGTTTTTCACGATGGTATCCTTAACCAGGAAAGCATGGATTGTATTTCTGATAATGAACTTTACAATTTCGGCAGAATGGATATCATGGAAGCCAATATTAACCCTAACAATATAGGATGGGTTAATAACACCTATGAATGGGGCGAAATGTATTTGCGTATAAGGGCTGCTAACCTGGCGCTGGAAAAACTTGCGGTGGCTCCTTTTGATGCAGCTTTAATTGACCGTTTAAAAGGCGAAACCTATTTCCTGAGGGCACATTGCTATAACCAGTTGATCCGTTATTATGGTGGTGTTCCTCTGATAAAATCTACTTACGGTTTGGGTGGAGACTATTCAATTGCAAGAAATTCCTATTCAGACTGCGTAGATGCAGTTGTGAGCGATTTGGATTCAGCGACTATGCTATTGAATGGCAAGACACTTGCGCTAGGCCGTGCAACCAGTGATGCCGCCATGGCATTAAAAGCCCGTGTGTTATTATACGCAGCGAGCGACTTGCATGACATGCCTACCGCCAAAGTAAAATCACCTACAGTAATTGGTGGCTTTGCAAACCCAGAGCTGTTGGGTTATGTAAGTGGAGATCGTGTTGCAAGATGGACCAAGGCACGAGACGCTGCCAAAGCGGTAATTGACCTGGGAACATATGGTTATCAACTGGATTTTTCTGCACCTGCGTCCAAGGCAGATGCTATCGCCAGCTATACCGACGTTGCCTTGTCGAGAAATGGAGGACAGAAAGAAACAATTTTTGCAAAGTATTATGTAAATGCTTCTTCAGATGATTGGGGTGCCTGGTATCCGCGTAATAACACCACCAACGGTTATCATGGATGGACATCCAGCGAACCTACACAAAACCTGGTGGATAATTATGAAATGATGGACGGCTCCAAATTCGATTGGAACACACCTGCCGATGCTGCTGCTCCTTATGAAAACAGGGATCCCCGTTTTTACGCCAGTATTTTTTACGATGGTAGTCCATGGAAAGCACGTACAACAGATGGCGCAGGTATTGACCCTTATGGAGAAATGCAATTTGGTAAATATGAAATAGGTGCTGCAGGATCTGGAAGTATTTATAATGGTATTGATACGCGAAACAGTGCATTGGAAAACTGGAATGGTACCCGTACAGGTTATTCCATCAGGAAGTTTACGAATGACAACCC
>JANYFI010000465.1 GCA_025362765.1 Ferruginibacter sp.
CTTCAGATATAAAAGTTTGGTGGATGAAATAATTTTGTTGCATATCGTTATTACATCGCCCTGGTAGTATAAAAAATCTGAGCTGGAACTGGAATATCACCTGGGACACAATTAAGCTTATTCATAAACTAACAAGCCACATTTAAAAACAGCGTAGTTTAATAAAGTAAAAAACGCCACAAGAACATCAGCAGATGTTCTTGTGGCGTTTTTTTTATGACCTTAAGGCAATTGTATGTTTAAGTGTGCTTATATAAACATTGCCTATGTATAGGCAAGATGAATTGACTTGTAAAAAATCATTTTTGTCTACGAACATTTATTTGCAGTAAATCATCAAGTTAAAAATGTGATTGTTTGTTTTCGTAGAGTAACAAAAAATATTTATCTCAAGCAGCGTTGCGACACAAAATTGTATCCATATAACAACACCTAACCTTGCTGCCATCTAAGTATTTTAATTTAGCTCTTTTTAAAGTGCATTTTGTAACCCAAAAATAAAAATTATAATGAGAAATTTTCATCTTCCGCAGCAATTAACTTCAATAGCTTTCTCAGCTTGCTTGCGATGCAGGTTATTTAAAGCGGCTGTTACCAATACAGCAGCCAATACCAGTTCAATATCTTCAACTATAAACAACTAACTAATAATTAAAAAAATTGGTGACTGTTTTGCAAAATAGCACAAGCGTTTGCATAACCAAATACAAACGTTTGCATACTAAAATAAGGTTTGCTGATAAATTGCACTGAGAACTTTAATAAAAAATAACCCTACTTTTAAACTTGTCATTGTATTCTGTATGTTATCAGAACAGTGATCGAAAACTACCTGACAATTTTTATTAACTGCATTTCTTCATCTTAACCAAAACGTTAAACTGTTATGAGAATAATCCAAAAATTATACTTTGTTATTTTATCAATGGCGTTTCATATCCCGCCGCGTCAAGAGATGATCTTACTGACCAGCTGCCTTCACTAAAGAAGAAATTCTTAAATTACAAAGACTATGCTGTGGCTACCATCAATGATTTGTTTACACCAGGCCAGCTTAAAAACGCGGGCGTATTAAAAGCAGCAATGATGCAAACGATTTATCTTGAAAATAAAGGTGATAAAGGGTTTCAGCTACATCAGCTTCCTGTAGAAGCGCAGTATTCTCCGGTGTATGGCATTACTTCAACAGACGCAAATCACGATGGCAAAGAAGACATATTATTGTGCGGCAACAACGCATGGACAAGAATAAAATTTGGGCGGTATGAGGCCAATCACGGTGTATTGTTAGCAGGCGATGGTAAAAATAATTTTACGTACACACCACAGTATAAAAGCGGTTTAAATATAAAAGGAGATGTCCGGAGCCTGGTTAAAGTAAAAGGAAAAAATACCATTCAGTTACTTGCAGGCATCAACGATTCACCGGTGGTGGGTATAAAAACAAGGTGATTTTTTTATAAAATAGTCATGGTAAAATATGGGCTGCAATTTTTTTGCAGCCCATATTTTTATATTTTTCAGGGAGCCGGCACAGCATCCTTAGTTGCAACCGGCCAGATTTTCCCTACCAGAGTTGGTGGGATAGTTATTCCCTTATTGTTGCCTCTTATGTGATCATCCGGTCCAAAATAATATATCGGCCAGCCTTTATAGGTTAACTGCTTTTTACCGTAAGTGGAGATCACCGCAAACAATGATTTATCCAGCGTCGAGGGTACCGTTATGTTTTCTGTTTCATATACAGGCCATGCATCGTTGTTGCTTAAATCGGGCTTGGTATATTTATTCATTAACGCACTGTCTTTACCAAAAGAATACAACGTATTGCCGTTTGCGTCGCAGAAGTAATTGGTTCGTCCGTCGCCGGGTGAATAGTCCGCTAAATAGTTTACACCGTTTCCTCCGGTAAGCTGGTAATTGGCAATGGTAATAGAATAATTGGGCTTGGCGACAAACCAAATATTACCAATGCCTTCTCCCTGCTCAGCTCCTGAAACTTCTGCAGTGCCACCTGGCGCATAATAGTACAAGGGCCAACCTTTGTAAGTAGTTTGCTTTACTCCTCCACTGGTAAGAATGGTTTTGAAATCTGCGGACGATAAATCAGCTGAAAAGGTGGTGGTACCGCTGTCTGCATAAAAAATTGGCCACGTCGTAAGGCAGCCGCCGGCGCAACTGGATTGTCCGTTTACATCGTCGGAAAAATAATATAAGGTCCTCCCGTCTTTATCAACAATATGGTAACCCAAAGTTGAATTCTGGTCAAGGTGTATGTCGGTACGTGGCGGCGTTGGTGTTGTGTCATTTTTTTTGCATGATACTGTACTGATCACTGCAATAATAGCGACCCATGAAAAAACACTTTTCATAAAAAAGATTTTAAGGTAATGATAATGTTGTTTTGAAATATCCGGACAATTTTACAAACGGCGTGGCCATGAAAAGGGTTGCCTCACTTTTTTGCAGTTAGTTTAAAATGTGGATACGTGAAAATTATTGTCGGGATGAATACACCTCCTTGTCTGGTGCCCGGAGATGTTAAAATAAAAAGATCTTTTAATAGCAACTTTGCTACATTTTTACACTCAACATAATATGCGGTGTTTGAAGGGAAATTGGCAAAGTAATCATGAGGTAGATTTGAATTTGTTGTTAGGCCGAGAAATGCGGCATGCTTAAAACGCCTGCAACTACATTACTGCATTGTGTGGCAATATTTGAAACGGCACAACAATGGCATCGACAAAATTAGCGGCGAATAGTAGCCGGGAGAAATCAATAGAAATAAGTGCCTTAAAATTAATGACTGTTTACAAAAAAGAGAAACTGAAATTGCAAATAGGTTATGCGGCAATTAAAGCATGATATTAATGCTATCCCAGTTTTTTAATCTTTATATTTTTAAAATAAATGGGGGCTCCCGCATGTTTGCCCTGGAAACCAATGTGGCCATGCAAGGGAAGTGAAGCCATCGGGTTGGGTAACCAGGCAGGTATTGGGGATCCATCGGGATTGGTTTTGGCAGAAGTATATAAATCCATATTGCACTCATTTACCAATACGCCGTTTAAAGCAATCCAAATCATTTTACCACGACAGGTAATGGTAAAATGGTTCCATTCGCCGGGATGTTTCAGGATTTTATTTGTGGCAGGCTGGTGTCCGAATACAGCACCGCATTGCCAGTTGGGCGTTACCGTACTCCATTCTTTTGAGTAGTCATCTGCTATTTGTATTTCCACCGAATGTGGTATCCAGTCTTTAATGTCTGTAGCATGTACAATCACGCCGCTGTTGGTTCCTTCCGCGTTCATAAATTCCAGGTCAACTACAAAACTATCGTACTGCTCTTTGCTCCAAAGCGCTTCGTCTTTAGACGCAGTAAAAATGCCAGCGGAATCTTTCCATACTCCTTTAGGAAAGATGCCATTGGTAAGTCCTTTTTCAAAAACGTTTTGCCAGCCCTTTTCGCTGGTGTTGGGATGGATATAGGCAGTGTCCTGGGCCACAGCAGGCAATATACCAGCACAAGTAATTGCAAATACAAGTAAAGTGATTTTTTTCATTGGTTAATTTTAAAACGTTAGTTAAATGTAGTACATTCCTTCACCAGCAATGAAGTTATCTTGCGGCTTTCCCTCTTTTTTTACGTCAGTAATTGCTGGCTGACTTCGTGGTGTACGATTCAAAAATCAACTACTATTTGTCTGTTTAAAAAATCGTCCTTAGTATCATCAATCCCTTTCCGAATTGTACAATGTTATTTTATTTGGACTTACTTCGGTGGCTATTCTTATTATTTGTTTGGAAATGTACCTTGTATTTGAATAGAAGCAGTGCTGCAGTAATTGTAATAGTTGAAACCCTTATGAGTATTGATGTTTACCAGTTATTTTGTAAAAGCAGTATTGCTGTGTAATTTGTAGCAGGGAATTTGCACTGTGAATTGTTGTAACATTTAATTGTTCAATCATCTTTAAAACGAAGTCAGTATGAAAGTTCTTTCTTTTTTAATCGCTGGAATGTTGAGTACGATGCTGCTGCATGCCCAGCTTAAAACCACCGTATTGTGTTCCCCTTTTGACGTGGATGTATTGGAGGGATCCGTTAACCGGTTATTCACTTATTCTACGCTTGCCGATGTTGAAAAATTATTTCCCTGTTTTACCAGTGCATCTCCCGAAACCAATGGCAGCACTTGTGGCGGCGTTTTCTATAAAGATCGGGACGTTTATTTTTTTACCGAAAGAAATTACATCGAAATCGGGGAGCATTTTAAAGGGAAAATGAGTTTATCCATCTTTGGGGCAAATCGCGGCAGCCTGTTTAATGTGCTGGGTAATCCTTCAATAAAAGATATTACCTGGGATGCTTATCAAACAAAATACGGCATATTAATTTTATATTACAATAAGGCAGGTAAGATTAATAAGCTGCAAATGAGTAACCGCAATGCTGCCACTTTAAAATTGTGTGAATAAGGCTACGCTGTTTATTTATTCAAATATAGCCTAACCGACCAGGCGGCAGCCTTATACAGGTTGAGTGTAAAATTATTTCCGTTCGACATGGAGACAAAAAGTTTTGCAGGAAACGAATCAATATCATATGTAACGTAAAACCTGGTAGGTGTTTCGACTGTAGATAATTTTCTTATGATGGTTTTATCTCCAACAGTGATGTCTTCCAGTCTTAATACATTTCCGGGCTGTCCCTGTAAATCTGTGGGTACGCCGGTGGGAGAACCGGAAGTGGTATATATTTCGAAACCAATGGTATGGCCGCTTTGAGGGCTGGGTTTAATTTCATAACGGTCAAACAGCGTGGCCCCATTAAAATCGTAGGTAACATAATTTTTACCACGGTACACATTGCCGCTCCAATATCCTTTAATGACGCTGTCGGCTTTTGCATAGTGCATATAATGGGTTTCGCCCTTGCCTTCTTTTTGGCCATCCTGAAAAAAGCCGGCATGGTAAGTAGTGTCGTTATAATAGTATACGCCTGAACCATTCGGTTTACCATCTTTAAAGATGCCTTTGTAGCGATGCTGTCCAGTGGCTTCACCCTGGCCTTCCGCAAGCCCGTTTTTACAGTTGCCGATATACGTTTTATTGATAGTTAGCGTGAGCACTTTGCAGGCTGTCTCAACATCCTGGGCACTCAACATCGCTGTAGGTAACATGTAAAATAAAATAAAGGCGATAATCTTATTTTTCATAACAGTATAGATGGCTACAACGGGGCCGTAGCGGTTAGCAAACGGTTAATTGATTCCCAAGGTATGATTTATTTTTTTGTAGACAGCCCGGTGAAATGCACCCGATAGCTAAACTATTTCTCCTGGTGATGTTAGTCTGCTAACAGTTTGCCCTTACAATAAACCAATGTTGCGTTAGCCGGGCGGAGCGATTGCCGGGCTTGATACTTCTTGTGCGTACAACGGGATAAAGTTTTACCAAAAAAATCTTTTCTGTAGTTTACTGAGGGTAAATGCATTGGTTTGCTGTAATTTCGCAATCCTAAAATTATACTACATGCATATTTCTTCTTTACTGGATCGCTTTGCAGAACCTGAAACACTTAAAATGGCCAAACTCGGCCGCGAATTAAGGGCAAAAGGGGTGGACGTAATTGACCTTAGCCTTGGAGAACCTGATTTTGATACCCCGCAACACATTAAGGATGCGGCTATAAAAGCTATTAATGATAACTGGAGCCATTATACACCGGTTGCAGGTTTTGCTGATTTAAGGGAAGCT
>JANYFI010000500.1 GCA_025362765.1 Ferruginibacter sp.
ATCCTGTTATTTTTAGCGATACTTCCGTTAGCTTATATAGGTCAGCGGTATCATCAAAAAAAAATTGCAAATGCTTCATTGCAAAACGATGCCATTTTACTTGCAATAGATAGCACAACGGCCAATGCTCTTTCCATTGAAACTACTTCCAGCGCATATTTCATTACGGGTCTGCCTCAGTTCAGGCAATCATATCTAGAATCAAAAGCAATCCTTGACTTACAGAAAATTAAGCTAAAAAAGCTACTGAAGGGCGACAAATTTGAGCAGCAGCGCGTTGATTCTTTGTTTTGGTACACTGGTAAAAAAATCGCTTTTATTGATAGTTTGATTGCTAGCCGGCAAAAAGACAATGTCGCTATTCAGGAGGCAAAGGATGAAACTGTTTTTTACGCCACCGTTGTTTACAGGATGTCGGCGTTGATCAGACTTCGACAGCTGCAGCAGTTGGCGGAACTAAAAAGCGAAGCGTACAATGCTATAAAAAGAGAGCACCGGGCGGTGTTGGGCGTGGCGCTGATTTTACTTGGCATAGGGGGGTATACTATCATTAAAAGCAATTTTACCGGTAATAGAAAAGAAGCCGTATTCAAACAGAATTCACTGGTGTTATCAATGCAGATTAACCAGTCAAATGATGCTATTTACACATTGGACATTCGCTACAAAATTACAAGCTGGAATCTCGGTGCTGAAAAGCTGTACGGTTTTTCAAGGGCCGAAGCGCTGGGGAAAGATTCTAATAAACTTTTACAGACAAATCTTACCAGGGACGAAATTAGTAGTGCGGCAAAGGAAGTTCGCAGGCAACAAAACTGGACTAATGAACTGGAACGAAAAACAAAAAGTGGTCAAACGATTGTTGTTAGTTCGTCTGTTACAGTAGTAAAAAATGATGTGGGGGTGATTACCGGTTACATTGCGGTGAGCTTTGATATTACCGCGCAAAAAATGCTGCGGGAGCAGGTGAGTTATCTCGCCAGTATGGTGGAGCAATCATCGGAAGCTATTTTTTCACAGGGTGCGGACAGGCGCATTATTAGCTGGAATAAAGGTGCTGAAAAAGTATTTGGGTTTGCCAGCCATGAAGCCATTGGTAAGTCCATTGCCGATCTGGGTTTTTTCAGGGTTAGCAACGAGCAATTAATCGCAATAGAAAAACAGATTAATGAAACGGGCAACTGGAAAGACGACATTGAATATTACCGTAAAGACGGATCTTCTTTTTTTGGCCTTGCTACCGGCAACTGTATTAAAAATGCTACTGGTGAGGTAACCGCTTTTTATTTTATTGTAAAAGATATCAGCACCCGCAAGCAGGCAGAAGAAAACCTGGTGTTATTCAATGAACAGCTGGAGCAAAAGGTAAATGAGCGAACAGAACAAATTGCAAAAAATGAACGGCGTTTTCGTTCTATCATTGAAAATAATTTTGATGTGATTACCCTGATGGATGAATCGTTTAAAGTGTTTTACAGAAGTCCGGCAGCGGCACGCATTTTTGGCTTACTGGATGAAGGTACGAAAGGGGAGAACCTAACGAAAAATATTCATCCGGATGATTTGGCGCAAACCCAAAATATTATAGAGTTCGTAATGAACAATCCCGGAAAGATTAAAGACACGCTGTTTCGGGTAAAACATAAAAACGGGGATTATTTGTGGCTGGAAGGAATTGTAATAAACAGGTTACACGATGAAGATGTAAAAGCAATTGTGTTCAACTACCGGGATGTAACAACCCGGATAGAAGCAGAGGAGAAACTGATTGCCAGTGAAAAGCAATTTCGTTATTCGATGGACCACATGTTGGAAGGGGTGCAGATAATTGATTTTGACTGGAAGTATATTTATGTGAATGATGCGCTTCTGGGGCATTCAAAGTATTCAAGAGAAGAGTTACTTGGTCATACAATGATGGAAAAATATCCCGGCATTGAAAATACGCCGGTATTTAAAACGTATGAACAATGTTTAAATGAAAGACAAATATTTCATTTTGAAAATGAATTTGTATTTCCAGATGGTTCAGTGGGATATTTCGAACTTAGCTTTCGGCCGGTACCAGAAGGCATGTTTATTTTATCGGTTGATATAACGGAAAGAAAAAAAGCCGAATTATTGTTAAGGGATGAAAGGGATAAATTAGCCATTGTAGCAGCAACTTCACCAGGGTTAATTTATTCGTTTAAACTAAGTACAGACGGCACGATTTCTTTTGTGTACCTAAGTAGCGCCGTTGAGGATATTTTTGGTTTTACACAAGAGGAGGCGCTAAAAGATGTAAAAACTATTTTACAGTTACGGCATTCCGAGGATGTAGAAGAAGGAGATAAGGACACTTATGAATCAGCAAAAAAACTCACTCCCTGGCACAGGGAGTTTCGCTATCATCATCCTGTAAAAGGGCTGGTTTGGCTGGAAGGGAATTCAATGCCAGTCGCAAAGGAAGATGGCTCGGT
>JANYFI010000572.1 GCA_025362765.1 Ferruginibacter sp.
CACCCCGTAGTGGCGATCGGCAGTAGAAAAGGCTCCGTTGGCAATACAGTTATTGAAACCGAAAAAAAATCATTCAGCGATATTGATACCGTATCGCTATACATTAACCCAGCCCGGCAGCCTGAGTATTACGATTATATATTATCCCTGCATCCCAACAGAATTATTTTTAATCCGGGAACCGAAAATGAGGAACTGGAAGAACTCGCCAGTAAAAACAATATCGTCACACAGGAAGCCTGCACCCTCGTGCTGTTGAGTACAGGCCAGTATTGACTAATTTTAAACTGAATACTGCGCCAAAATAAGTCGGCTCAGAACAAAAAGCCATCCCTGCAAAATAATATTTAAACTTTGGCGTTTTGGTACAAATAAATTGATTGTTCCTTCATTCATTTGTTTCTAATCCATTGTACCATGAAAAACCTTGCAACTACCGCCCTTACGGTACTGCTTACCTTTACAGCAGTAACCAGTTTTGCACAACAGCGGCCTGAAAACAGGAGCTCGCCCGCAAAACCTTACTTATTCAGCCAATATCCCAAAGCAATTAATTGTACTGCCAGTCAGCTAAATAGTTTTTTTAGCAGCCGCCAGGGAGAAAAAGTAAATGTTTCTTTCGATAATACGATTAACCTCGGCGGAAATATCATCAGCAATATTTCAAAATACAGCAACCTGCAAACGGTGGTGGTTAAGCTGTCACAGTTTAATAATATTTCATTCACCCTTTCAAAAATAATTGATGAAGACAACCAACTGGTATATGCCGGGCATTTATTTAACCCTGCTTATGCAGATGGCTACGAATTAAAAAAAATGGATCGGGAAAATTACCAGTTTATTAAAATAGAAATGGAAAAGATTTTACCCACCTGTAATCAATAAAAGAATACGCTTACACCTTATTAAATCCTTACCCTGAACCATTTTTGCTTCACAAGCGAAAAGAAAACCATTCAAATGAAAAAACCTTCCGCACCCCTTATGCTTTTGTTGGCATTGCTGGTTTGTTTTAACGTTTACAGCTTGCCTAAATTAAGCAGCCTTCCCACCGCAACCTCTACCATTTTTTTAGACTTTGACGGCTACAATGCGAATAATTCCCTTTGGCAGGGCGGCACGCCATTTACCTGTGCGCCAGCGCCGATGACAGACGTGCAGATAACAGAAGTATTCAATAGAGTATCCGAAGATTATCGCCCGTTTAATATGAATATCACCACAGATTCGCTCGTATTTTTAGCGGCGCCCCTTAAAAAAAGAATCAGGGTGGTTATTACGCCCACCAGTGCCTGGTATCCCGGCGTAGGAGGCATATCTTACGTAGGCTCCTTTACCTGGGGAGACGATACGCCTTGTTTTGTATTTTGTGATCGGCTTGGCCCCAACAATGCAAAATATGTAGCCGAATGTTGCTCACACGAAAGCGGCCACACAGTTGGCTTATCTCACCAGTCAAGATACGATGGCAGTTGCAATTTAACAGCAACATACAACGATGGCGCTGGTACAGGGCAGGTAGCCTGGGCACCCATTATGGGCAACAGTTATAACCGCAACATGAGCGGCTGGAACAATGGTCCAACACCGTATGGCTGCACTGATACTCAGGATAATCTTTCCATCATTACCACCCAAAATGGCTTCACTTACAGGCCGGATGATTACAGTGATGATATTAATGATGCCCCAACACAAATTAATGTTTCACCTATACCAGTAAGCGGTATCATTACCACTTCAACAGACCTGGACGCCTTTAAAATTTCAGTAGCGGCTAATTCAAATATCCATGTAGATATTACGCCGTTTAGCATTGGCGCCAACAACAATGGCGCTGACCTGGATGTGAAAGTAACGTTATACGATGCTTCAAAAAGACTCATTAGTATCTACGACCCTACCGATAAAATGAATGTAACTATTGATACCATTTTAAACGCGGGTAATTATTACCTAGTTGTTCAGGGAGCCGGCAATAGCAACGCCAGCGATTATGGCAGCCTTGGTTCTTACACCATTACAGGAATTCAGGGTACATTACCCATCCGGCAGGTGCTGCTTACCGGCAAAGCTGAAAAAAATAAACATACCCTTTCCTGGAATATAATCGCCGATGAGGCTATCCAGTCAGTTGCAGTTGAATCTTCCTTAACAGGAAGTGATTTCAGGGAGCTCACCAACCTGAACGGAACAACCGACGATTACGGCTATACGCCCGTTCAGCAGGGGGATATTTATTACCGGCTAAAAGTAACTTCAATACTACATCAAAGCATTTACTCCAATACCATTGTTTTAAAAGATGCAGAAAAAATACCCGATTTTAAAGTGTCCACTTTTGTGCACAACCAAATAACTGTTACTGCTGGTAACAACTATCAATACCTGTTGGCAGACGCTAACGGAAACACCATCGCTACCGGAAATGGCAGGCCGGGTTTTAATCAACTGGCAATGGATCAGCGGCCATCAGGAATGTACATTTTACAATTGGTAAGTAACAATCATAAACAAACAGAAAGAATTATAAAACAGTAAGGTATATTCATGTGTAAGTTAAAGGGTCAGCGTAAGGGGCTGGCCCTTTTTTATTTCAGCCGGAATTGTGCTGCCCACTTCATCAACAAAATTCTCCCTACTTACTTTAGCCGAATATGTCTCCGTAAAACCTGTTCCCACCCGAATTTATTTTTGTCGGAATTTCTACAAAACGCATCGCATGTCCCTTTAACTAACGCACTCCTTTTACGATTACGTTAATTTATGCTGCGGCTAAGGCTTTGGTTATATTGGTATATATTTTTTAAGTAACTTTAGAAAACCCCTTTTTATATGTTATGGAGAAAATTCAATGGCGATCCCATTCAACTACCCATTAAACAAGCGGTAGAAGAAACGATTAAACGAGAAACAAAAGCAGGCAATCATCTTAAAGTTTGCATTGGTACCGACAGCCAGGTTAAAGGCAAGGAAACAGAATTTGCCACCGTAATTGTTTTTTTACGTGAAGGCCGCGGCGGCTTTATGTTTATTCACAATGAAAAAAGTTTGGTTAAATACAGCATTAAGGAACGCATGCTGGTGGAAGTAGCCAAGAGCATTGAAATTGCCTATGAACTCTGCGACCTGTTTACTTTGTATGATGTGGATATGGAAGTTCATGCCGACATCAACACCAATCCGCAGTTTAAAAGTAATGAAGCGTTGCGGGAAGCGATGGGGTACATTTTGGGTATGGGCTTTGCGTTTAAGGCCAAGCCGGAAGCTTTTGCCAGCAGCAGTTGTGCCAATAAAATTGTGAATTAAAATGCCGCTTTTTTAATGCGTGGCCTGTGCAGTTAATTAAGCAGGCTATAAAGCTGACCCTCTAATATTTTAAAAAACCGCTCAATACAATTTAGCTACCGGCCACTTCTTTCACCCTTCCTCTTTTGTTTCATTTTGCTCGTCTATCAGGTGTAGTATTTTATCCCGCCCAAGTTTTTTGCTGGCACTGCTTACAAAATGTTGCGGCAAAAATTGCCATGTTTTTCTTAATCTTTCTAAAAACAACTTTACATTTTTCGCCACTACGGCCTGCGTTTCTTTATCCGCTTTGGTAAACACCAGCGTAAACGGAATCTGCCATTTATCTAACTGGTTTAAAAAATCAAGATCCAGTTTCTGTGGGGTATGCCGGGCATCAATTAACACAAAAACCATGGCAAGATTCGGTCTTTTGCGCAGGTAATTTTCTATCATCTGCTCCCACCGTCTGCGGCTGCTGATACTTACTTTTGCAAAACCATACCCAGGTAAATCAACCAGATACCAATGTACATTTTCACCTTCTTTTTTGGTATTGATGGTACTAGCGGAAACAATTTCAAAGTGATTGATAAGCTGTGTTTTTCCCGGACTGCCAGAGGTTTTGGCAAGTTTATCGTTATTACAAAGCATATTGATAAGGGAAGATTTGCCCACATTACTGCGGCCAATAAATGCATACTCTTTTTTATCTGGAGCAGGGCATTTTTCAAAATCCGGGCTGCTGATGATGTATTTTGCAGTTTTTATGAGCATGCGGCAAAGATAGGCGGAAAGCACATCAAGCGGAAAGCGAAAAGCCGAAAGCACAGGGCAGACGCATTAAAATTTTATGGTTATCCCCACCTGTGGATTAAGAGTATGTTGCATATTGTCTTACAAGTTGGTTTTTGCATAAAAAACCGATGTCAAGTATCAT
>JANYFI010000552.1 GCA_025362765.1 Ferruginibacter sp.
AATTCACCACGTTGTTTGATGCCGGTTTTGCTGATAAAAATGCTCCGCCTTTTATTAACGGATGGCTCATTAATAATACGAGCGGTTTATTCAATACCATTCCCCTAATGGCTGTGAAAGGTATCACAGTGAACAAAATAAGCGACAGCTTGTTGCAAAAGCAGCAATTGGCTATGCAGTTTAACCCGGCGACCGAAAGTATGGAAGGAGCAGCACTACATTACGTTTGCTTACAACAGCAAATTCCTTTTTTACAAATAAGGAGTATCAGCAATGCGGTGGGTGAAAGAGATAAAACAAAATGGGCAATAAAAAATGCCGTCATCAATTTAAATAACGAACTACAAAAAATACTGATCAATTTACCATGAAATTTACTTTAGGGTTTTCCCCCTGTCCCAATGATACTTTTATTTTTGATGCCCTGGTGAATAAAAAAATAGACACTGGCGGCTTCGAATTTGATACCGTATTGGAAGATGTACAAACCCTTAACCAATGGGCGATACAGGGCAAATTAGCCATTACCAAACTAAGTTACGGCGTATTACCATTGGTGTTAAAACACTACGTTGTGTTAAACAGCGGCAGTGCATTGGGCCGTGGTGTGGGGCCTTTATTAATAACCAACGGGCATAACATCACTGACAACGTTGATGAATCCACCATTGCAATTCCCGGCGAACAAACTACCGCCCACTTACTTTTTTCACTGGCCTATCCTACGGCTAAAAATAAAAATTTTCTGCGCTATGATGCGATAGAAGATTTTGTCTGCAGTGGTAAAGGGCTGGGCGTAATCATTCATGAAAACAGGTTTACTTATGAAGATAAAGGATTGAAGAAAATTATTGACCTGGGTGATTTTTGGGAAAAAGAAACCGGCAATGCGATACCGTTGGGAGGTATTGTTGTAAACCGCAGCATCGATACCGATATTCAACAAAGAATAGATGCGCTTATTAAAAAGAGTATTGAATATGCTTTTAGCAATTATCCCCAATTAAACGATTATATCCGAAACAATGCACAGGAAATGAGTGAAGATGTAATGCGCAAACACATTGATTTGTATGTAAACGATTATTCAATCAGCCTGGGAGAAGAGGGCAAAAAGACTGTCAGGAAATTGTTGGAAGTGTATCAGCAGTTAAACGATTGTACTATTGATTTTGAAAATATTTTTGTGCGGTAAGGCGCAGTAAAAATCAGCTTCGTTTAAGCGCCCCGGCATACACCTCCAGGCAGCGCTTTCTTGCAAAATCGTGCTCCACAATAGGCTGCGGATAGTCAAAACTATCCAGTTCAGGTATCCAATGCCGGATGTATTTTAAGTCTTTGTCAAATTTTTCTGTTTGCAAACGCGGGTTAAAAACTCTGAAATAAGGCGCTGCATCACAGCCGCTGCCTGCAGCCCACTGCCAGCCACCGTTATTGGCTGCCAGGTCAAAGTCCAGTAATTTTTCCGCAAAATACGCTTCACCCAACCGCCAGTCAAGCAACAGGTGTTTTGATAAAAAAGACGCAACAATCATACGCACGCGGTTGTGCATAAAACCAGTGGCATTTAATTCCCTCATACCGGCATCAACTATGGGATAACCCGTTTTTCCGTTACACCAGCTGTCAAATTCACCTGCATCATTTCTCCATTGTATAGCATCATATGCCGGCTTAAAAGCCTGGCCCCTTCCTACCCCGGGAAAGTGCCATAAAATCATGTGATAAAAATCCCGCCATATTAATTCATTCAAATAGGTTTCTGACAGCTGCCTGCTGCTCGCTGCCAATTCACGGATGCTGATGGTGCCAAAACGTAAATGAACTCCTAATTTTGAAGTACCTTCTACCGCAGGATAATTCCTTTGTTCAGCATATTTTTTTATCAACTCTTCTTTTAATGCACTGGTGGGAAATTGTTTGCCTGCTTGCCTAAACCCCATAGCATGTAATGAAGGAATAGGGCATGCTGCCTGGCTGTAGAAGTTGTTGAAATACTTTTGCGTTGGATAGGATTTTAAATAGAAATCTGTCAATGCAGCTTTCCACTTACGGCTATAAGGGGTAAAAACGGTGTAAGGTGATCCATCATCTTTTACTACTTCTCCTTTTTCAAAAATTACCTGGTCCTTGTAAGTTTGAAAAGCAACACCTTGTTCCTTCAACATTTTGGCAATGGCTGTTTCCCGTTCCAATGCATAAGGCTCGTA
>JANYFI010000579.1 GCA_025362765.1 Ferruginibacter sp.
GGATGTAGTTTTTTGTTAGCAATTGTTTCGCAACAACTAAATAACTTAACTATATCCTTTATTTTAACCTATGTGGGTAATATGCAACCTTTTTCGAAATAATAAAAGTTATCCACAGACCTATTCATGCAACAAAGCCAATGGCAGTTGTTGAACGTTGCCATATATTCGCTAATTTTAACTAAGGCATACGCAGCTAAAATTCCCAAACCATTTCGTAGAAAATAAATTGAATGCACTCAATAAAAAAGTCTGTGTCAGCCTTTGACTTTTAGCTTTAAGCTTTTTACTTTTACCTGTATGCTGGTGGTGGAGTGTTGAAAATTGTTAAGAATAAAATCTTGTAAAAAGCAGATTACCTTTTCGGTAGCAGGTTTCATTTTTTTGTTATTACGGATGTAAAGATTGTGTAAAATATACACATCTAAAAGTGGAATAGGGATGAGTGGTAGCCAGGAAAACCACTAAGCATCATTTATTTCAGCACTTCGGTTATAACCGGTATAAGGGCAGTTACCCAAACCTTGTATTCAATGCCCGACGGATGCAATCCATCTCCTGCAATCAGGTCGGGATTGGTTGCGGCCATTCTTGTAAACGCCGTAATATCAAGATAATTTACGCCCGCCTTATCTGAAAGCTCTTTATTAATGGCATTGAACTCATCAATTTCACGGGCGATGGTATCTTTGAGTGGAGTGTTTCCAAAAGGTGTTACGCTGTAATCCGGTATGGATAAAACAATCACTCTTTTTTTATTGTTACCTGCATATTGAATGGCCTTTTTTAGTAAAACGGCAAACTCGATTGCGTATTGCTGCTGCGATTGCATCTGGTACTGATTGTTTACCCCAATCAGTAAGGTAACAATGTCATAGCTTTTTCTTACAGGTGGTGTGCCGGCAATGCCGTTTAAAAGGTCTGCGGTTGTCCAACCGGTACGGGCAATAATTTCCGGAGTGTAAAACTTTATTCCCTGCCTGTTAAAATCATTCACCGCCTGAACTGGGAACCTGTCTGCTTCGGGTACCGACTGTCCAATAGTATAAGAATCTCCCAGTGCCAGCAAAAATCGTAACGCAGTATCACTTGTTGTATTTACCACCGGCGGATTTATGTTGGTATTTACCATACTATTGGCTTTTGTACAGGACAGAAAAAAATGTACTACTGAAAATATTATAACAAGTAAACTACGCATGTAGTAATAAACGAATTTACAATAACAATGGTTTTGTAAAATAAAAAGCCTCCGGTTAAAGAGGCTTGTTAATAATTAAGCATGGGTAAAATTACTTGTATAAAATCTTATAATATTCATCCGCCATACGGTTGCTGTCAAACTTCACCTGCACATCGCTCATTCCATTTTTTACAATACTTCTCCAGGTTTCTTTTTGATCATAATAAAGGGGAAGAATCTGGGTTTCCAGTATTTCATACAATTGGTTCAGGTCATATTCGTCCTGCTCCTGTACATGAATATTTTCGTAATCAATGGGGGGCACCACAAACCCATTATTGCCATTGTGAATAAATTCGCAAATCCAGCCATCATTGGTACTAAAGTTTACCGCTCCGTTCATGGCTGCAGTCATTCCACTTGTTCCGCTCGCTTCTCTTGGTACGCGTGGATTGTTTAACCAAACGTCTGCCGCTTGTTTCAATCTTTTACTCAGCGCCAGTTCGTATCCAACACAAACTGCTACATTTTTGTATTGTTTGCTTAAATGAACCAAGTGGTTAAAATCATTGATGGCCGGATAATCAAGCGGGTAAGGTTTACCAGCCCAGATAATTTGTACAGGGCGTTTTGTATCGTTCAATAGTGCTTCGAAACGTTTGTGGTCGCGGGTTAACAGCTCCGCCCTTTTGTAGCCTGAAAAACGGCGGGCCCAAACAATGGTCAATATATCCGGATCCATCAGTTTGCCCGTTTGGTCAGCCACAATATCCATCGCTCTTTTTTTCAAAAATCTTTTGCGGTCATCGAACCATACATCGTTGTCTTCCGCCTTTGCTTTGTACAGTTGTTTATCTGCCCAATAGCTCCAGTTCTGCGCATTGGTAATGGCTTTTATTTCGCAAATGCCTTCGTACTTGCCCCACATTTTACGACTCACTTCGCCATGTAACTGCGATACGCCGTTGGCAAGTTTAGCAAAACGCAAAGCGGCCAGTGAGTGATTAAACTGGTCATCTTTAATACCGGTTAACCTGCGCACTTCATCTAAAGGCATGCCGCAGAAATAACTCATTTTTTCACAAAGAAATATATCATGTTTTTCATTGCCGGCTTCTTCAGGTGTATGCGTGGTAAACACCAAGCGTTTCCTTACGTCTTCCAGATTACCAAATTTTCTGTATAAATAAAATGCGGCGCTTATACCATGCGCTTCGTTTAAATGATACAATTCTGGATTAAAATTAATTTCATCCATCAGTTTTGCACCGCCGACTCCGAGTAAAATAAACTGGGCTACTTTGGTGGCGACATTGCCGTCGTACAAACGATGGGTAATGGTTTGGCTCACGTAATCATTCTCTGGTAAATCTGTGCTCAATAAAAACATAGGCGCACTCTTAAACGTTTCCGGGTTCAGGTACCATACTTTTACCCAAACCGGATGATCATGAATGTTGATCTGAAATTTAATGCCGGTATCTTCTAAAAAATTATAAATTTTTTCATTCCATTGTACCTGTAGAGTCTGGTCTGCATTGCGTGCCTGGTCATAGTAACCATACTTCCATAAAATGCCGATGCCTACCAGGTTTTGTTTTAGCTCATACGCACTGCGCATGTGGGATCCCGATAAAAAACCAAGGCCGCCACTGTAAATTTTTAAAGGTTGGTGTACCGCAAACTCCATAGAGAAATAAGCTATTCTTTTGCTGTAATTTTCGTCGACTTGAAAGGGAACTTTGAAATTATTAAAACTCATAATAGCAATATAATTTTTTTAGGATCGCAAGATAACTGGATTTTTTAGAAAAACGTCCCTTGTTAAACAAATATTGTGTATAAAATACATATTGAAAGCTCCTGAAAATTTTACAACCACTGTTTAAAAAACAATTACACTGCTGAACGACCTGGTAAAAAACAGGAGAAATCCGGCACAACGCAGTTCTTTTTTTTCGTGCATATTTTTGATTGCAATGGCTTTTAACTGAGTGGAAATAATAGGGCTGTTTGTAGAAACCACCTGCAATTATTGCAAGTGTAAATTATTTTAATACTGGTTATTTTGAAATGTACTTATATAGTTGGACCTTGGCAGTGAAAACAGATTATTTATGCAAAAAGTTGTCACTATTGCGATAGACACTACTCAATTAATCAAAGGAAATGCCGGAGCGTTTGCCGTGAATGAATTACCTGAAATAAATGAGGTATTGGAATTGGGCTGGCAGATTGAGGAATGGGATTTTTTAAAAGAAGCAGGAACTGATGGACAGGTTTTATTAATGGTTGTTTTAAATGACGAACTGACGATAGAAAGCGACTTCAATGATTTTGATATGGAATTTGATGATGCAGGCGACGAGGAAGACAATGACATGTTGGATGAAATAAAAGAAAAAAAAGAGTAGGGTTAAGCTAATAAAAAACCGTATACCATTATTACACTGATTTTAAAACAGGATTACACGGATTTTTATTTATGGTTCGTATAATTGTGTTTTGTGTTATGGCCATCTGGTAGTATATTTATTTTTCACGACAAAGTATCATTAACATGATGCAATAATCCTATACTATGGTAATACCGGTTTAGCGCCGCTTTTGCTGGTATTATTGTAAGATAGCTGTTACTTCAATTTCAATCAACAGGTCTTCATTGATCAGGCGATTTACTTCAACCATAGTAGCCACTGGTTTTATCGCCGAAAAAAATTCACCATGGGCTTTGCCTGCCATTTCCCAATTGCCGATATTGGTTACAAACATGCGGGTGCGTACTACGTCATTTAACGAACCGCCTAATTGCTGCAGTGCCATTTCTATTTTTTGAAAAATATATTTTGTTTGTACATATAGGTCATCTTTACCAACGAATGTATCGCCATCCATGGCTGTAGTACCTGCCACTTCAATAATGTTACCCACTTTTACAGCCCTTGAATAACCTACTATATCTTCCCAGGGCGAACCTGAGCCAATTTGTTGCCGCATTTGTACTATTTTTTAAGCAAGGTACAAAAACTGACTAATATTTTAACTGGCAAACCAGCACGCATCTCCAATTGTCGCTGGCTGGCGGATACGTCGGCAGGCAGGACGCTACCACCACTTATGGTGTTACAGGTAAATCGACAATTTTAGAAAAGCGCCAATCATTTATTGGACTTACTACAAATTTTTTTTAGATTTGTCTAAATTAAATTTTAGGTAGCATGAATTATTCTGTTTCGGAAGAAAATTATATCAAAAGTATTTATCACCTGCAGCAGCAAACAGACACCGTAACTACCAACTCATTGGCGAACGAACTTCGTACCAAACCAGCATCCGTTACAGATATGCTGAAGAAACTTCGTACCAAGCGCCTGGTAGACTATGAAAAATACCGCGGATTTAAGCTGAACGCCGCCGGTAGTAAAATTGCCCTTGGCATAGTTCGCAGGCACCGGCTATGGGAATTTTTTTTAGTAAACAAACTGGGCTTTGAATGGGATAAGGTACACGACATTGCGGAAGAGCTGGAACATGTGAGCAGTGCCGAGCTGATAAAAAAACTGGATAGCTTTTTAAACTTTCCTCAAACTGATCCGCATGGAGACCCAATACCGGATACCAATGGAAAAATGGCCGTAATAAAGCAATTGAGCCTGGCAGAAATTGACGCAAAAAAAACGGTGGTGGTAAGTTCGGTTGGCAACCAGTCGCCGGAAATGCTGGAGATGCTGAAACACTATCATATTGGCATCGGCACCAGCTTAAAAATAAACAGGCATTTTGCATTTGACGGTTCAGTAGAAATAAAAGTTACCCAGCAAAGCGCCTGTATTATCAGCGGGCAAATGGCTAAAAATATATTTGTACATCATGGATAAGCATCCGCATCCCGATACTTCGTTGAGCGAAGTACATCAAAGCATTGATACCACCGCCGGTAAAAAAACGGGCTTCAAAAAAATTTTATCTTTTCTTGGGCCAGCGTATCTCATCAGCGTTGGCTACATGGATCCCGGCAACTGGGCTACAGACCTGGCGGGTGGAAGTAAGTTTGGTTATGCGCTGATATGGGTGTTGCTGATGAGCAACTTAATGGCGTTACTGCTGCAGGGATTGTCAGCCAGATTGGGTATTGTACGGGGTCGGGACCTGGCGCAGGCCAACCGGGAAGCGTATCCAAGAATAGTTAATTTTATCTTATACATTTTAGCAGAAATTGCTATCGCTGCCTGCGACCTGGCAGAAGTACTTGGTATGGCAATCGGTATACAACTGCTTACAGGATTGCCATTGATTTGGGGCGTATCACTCACTGTACTGGATACATTTCTATTGTTGTTTTTACAACGGCTCGGCATGCGGAAGATGGAAGCGTTTATCATTACCCTGGTAGCAATAGTAGCCATCTCCTTTTTACTTGAAATTATTTTTGCCAAACCCAATTTGGGCGAAGTCGCTATGGGCTTTGTTCCACACGCTTTGTCGGATGAAGCCTTGTATATTGCCATTGGTATTATTGGTGCTACGGTAATGCCACATAATCTATACCTGCATTCAGCCCTGGTGCAAACAAGGAAAATTGACCGCAGTGATGCGGGCATACGCCAGGCGCTGAAATTTAACCGCATCGATACTACAGTGGCTTTGAATCTCGCTTTTTTGGTGAACGCCGCGATACTGGTATTAGCCGCTACCGTATTTTTTAAAACCGGTAATTCGCATGTAGCGGAAATAAAAGAAGCACACAGATTACTGCCCGGTTTTTTAGGTAACCTTGCACCAAAAATTTTTGCCATTGCATTGATAGCCGCAGGCCAAAGCAGCACCGTTACAGGTACGTTGGCGGGGCAGATCATTATGGAAGGGTATTTAAGTTTACGTGTTAATCCCTGGGTGAGGCGCTTAATAACCCGCCTGCTGGCCATTGTACCAGCCCTTGTGGTAATTAGTATTTATGGAGAAGATGATGCTGATGCGCTGCTGATTTTTAGCCAGGTTATTTTAAGCATTCAACTGGGCTTTGCCGTTATTCCATTGATTCACTTTGTGAGTGATAAAAAAACGATGGGCAAATTCTCTATCAATACAATTACAAAAATCGGCGCCTGGTCTATTGCAGTCGTCTTGATTTTTCTAAACATAAAAATGATCACCAGCCAGGCATCCGATATTTTTTCAACCGGTAGGTTCATTACCAAATTAAGCCTTGCGCTGGCCGGAATTCTGTTTGCAGCTTTGCTGCTGTATGTTACTATATTTCCCTGGCTCGACCGTCGAAAAAAGAGAGCTTCCATACAGATGCATGCAGATGTGCAGAATATTAAAGAGCTGGTAATACCTGAATTTAAAAAGATTGCCATAGCCCTCGACTTTAGTGAAAACGACGAAAAATTACTGGCTTTTGCCTTAGGCCAGGGTAAACCTGCAACGCAGTATGTACTGGTACACATTGTTGAAAGCGCTTCTGCAAAATTGCATGGCAGGGAAAGTGATGATTACGAATCACGCAAAGACAAGGAACGGATGGATTTTTATGTTGACTATTTACGGCAGCAGGGACACCTTGCCGAAGGGTATCTTGGCTTTAGAAACAGGACCAAAGAAATTGTGCGCATCGTAAAAGATAATGGCGCAGATATGCTGGTAGCAGGTGCGCATGGCCATACCGGGTTAAAAGATTTTATTTATGGGGAAACAGTAAATACAGTGCGCCACGAATTGAAAATTCCGGTATTAATTATAAATGTGTAAATCCAGCAATCCGTAACGTTGCGGTACTGTCTTATTCGGGCTGGAAGTTAAACCGGGTTTCACAATCGATTTACAATGGCTGTTGGTAAGGTATAAAAAAGTAAGTAGCCTTTTATTTCCATACTCATTTTTCCGCAGTTGCTTTCAACAAAATCTTATTTTTTAACCATCGCCTGATGGGCTCATCATATAACTTCAGGCAGGCGTAAGCAAGTAAAACACTGCCGGAAAAAGTTAGCAGCGCATAAGGCAGCGCCTGTGCCAGCGTTGGTTTATGACTACTTACCCATGCCGTATAAGTGTAAATGAGCGGATAGTGCGTGATATATATAGGGTAAGAAATATCTCCTAAAAACTTACAGGTTTTTAAGGAGGCTTTGCCTGTTATTTTTCCGCCTGCGCCTAACCATACAATCAGTGGAAAGATAAAAATAATACTAAGCGAATCGTACAACCCATTCATCCACAAATGTTCGCTTCCTCCGATTCTGGGCATTGCGAAAACAACGATCAGTAGCAGACTGCACCATAAAAAAGCATTTTTTACATAAGCCAGTTTTGCCAAACGGCAAAGCAACAGGCCGCAAAAAAATGGATACATCGTCCGCGTAATTCCAATGCGCAGTTGTGTTGCATCTACCGACCAGCCCCCAATTACATCTCCTGCAGGGCTTGTTACCGCTAAATGTATCAACGCACAAGCTGACACCGACACCAATATAGCAAGGGCGGTTTTCGAAAATTTTCTTATCCAGACAGCGTACAGGATATTCGCGATGTATTCAAAAAATAAAGACCAGCCGGGACCGTCTAACGGATGCATTTCCTGCCAGCCGCGGATATCCATAGAAATAGTTATTGGAATCAATGTAAACCCTATTAGCATTATACCTAATAGTTTCCATACAGGCACGAGGTGTATAGCAGGAAATATAGGAGAATCCTGAAAATAAAAGCACACGGCACCAATCACCATACCCATTACCACCATGGGTTGTAACCTGGTAAGCCGGATTTTGAAGAAGTCTTTAAAATTCATCCTGCTCCAGCGGTCATCATAGGCATAACCAATCACAAACCCGGAAAGCAGAAAGAAAAAATCCACTCCCAGGTAGCCGTGGTTAATCATCTGGTCAAGATGGCTGGTACTATGCGTTTCAAAAATGTGGAAGGAAACAACCATTATAGCTGCTACTCCACGCAGGCCGTCAAGAATGGCATAGTGAGGTTTTGTACTTAGTGTATTGGAATTCATCAGAAAATTAAATGCGTGTAAAATGGCTTTTTCGTTAATTTTTCCGCCGTTCATCCAACGTCAGGAATTGCCGTTAGTTTGGTTATGAGATAATTTGCAATCTGGCATCAATCATTAAAGAAACGATTTTTTTGTTTTACAGCAAAGACAATTAAATAAATCGCCGGCCAGTCTGATTAAGTTATCCAAATTTGAAATGGAGATATTAAATGAACAGCATCGGGCACAACGGGTATTGAAGTAAATTATCTGCAACACATAGATAATCCAGTTGATTGTTGGGGTTAAAAAAATCTAAAAAGGAAAGTATGCTGCGGTCTGACCTTCGGT
>JANYFI010000581.1 GCA_025362765.1 Ferruginibacter sp.
GTGATACTTATAATAGTAAACATAAAAATATTGCTGATAAACAGGCACAGGCAGAGATGCCTTTACCAAATAAAAAGAAACTATTTCTTTTTATGACGATTCTTTCTTAAGCGTTTTTTACGCTTGTGTGTTGCAATTTTATGACGTTTTCTTTTTTTACCGCAAGGCATAATGAAGTCTTTTTTTGTTGAATAATAATTTTACGTATGCTCGAAATTTAATCCCGATATCTTATAATAATCGAAATAAATTTCGATGTACTTTTTATTTTAGCATTTTTATCCGTTCGTCCACCTCTTTGGTATAAGCAGGGTCATTTACCATTCGTTTGCTTTTTTCATACCATTTCAATGCGTTTGCCTTGTCTCCTTTGCCGGCGTAAGCATCTGCCAGCCAGGAAATAGCCTCAATATTATTGGGCTCCCTGCTTACAACGGTCTGTAACCTTTCTACTGCTTTGTCGTACTGAGTTGATATCACGCCACCAATACCCAATACCAGTTGGGCCTCCATATTAGCAGAATCTTTTTTAATTACCTGTAGTAACTGCTGTATTCCTTTCATGGTTGACTGGGCGTCGCCTGTCATTCCTTTCCCAAATACATAGCAACTTCCCAATTCTACTTTTAAGCTATCGTTGTTAGGATTTAGCTCGATTGCCTTTTCAAATAATTCAACAGCCCTATCCGCTTTCCAGCCTCTTTTTGCGTTGTCTTCCTCATTTCTAAGATCTCTTAAAGTCAGTCGGGCGGCAAAGGTGAGGTTTTTTTCAGAATTTACCAACTTAGCTGCTTCTGTAGTATAAAAAATATAAAAGTCGGTTTGATGAACAGAGTCTTTCCAAAAAGAAGCCAGCTGGTTATTTAATTTAATTTGCTGTTCTTTTACATCGCCTCTTTTTACACTGTTCTCCAGGTTATCTAAATAGGCTTGCTGATAAACAGGTAATTTTTGTTTTGCCGTTTGAAGATAATTAACCCAGTTAAATTGAGTAGTTGCAGACATACCAGCACCTGGCATACTTACAGGTTCTTTTTTTACTGTAGTTTTGCCAAAAAAAAATAAGGAAGTTATTAGTGCTAAACCTGCGCCTGTAAGGATAAGTTGTTGTTTCTTCACAAAAAAATATTGAGGCGCAAAGGTACGCTAAACAGCCGGTTCAATATCGGGCAAGTTTTTATTTTTCACTTCCTGAACAAACTCTTTTGCTGGTTTAAAAGCGGGTATATAATGTTCCGGAATTTCTACGGCAATGTTTTTTTTGATATTACGGCCTATTTTGGCAGCCCTCTTCTTGGTTATAAAACTGCCAAATCCGCGTATGTAAATATTCTCTCCTGCAATGAGGGACAACTTTATTTCTTTAAACATTGTTTCCAGCGTTACCATTACATCCACTTTTGGAATCCCCGTTTTATCAGAAATTTCGGAAATAAGATCTGCTTTTCTCATGTTGACAATATTTTATAAATAACTATCTATCAGAAAGATAGCAAAATAAATTGTAATAAACAATACTAAAAACTGATAATCAGCCAATATTATTATTTTTTCAAAGCTACAAAAAATTTTAAAAAATAACGCAACTTACTGATAATTAATAAATTGGCTTTGCACTAAAAAAAATATCAATCCATTTAAAATTACATGAAATTTGGCAATAATGAAAATGAATAGAAGCAAAGCATTTTTTGTACACCAATTACTGGAGTGGAACAGAATGAGCAATACACGGCAGATGCCCTGGAAGGGTGAAAAAGACCCTTATAAAATCTGGCTAAGTGAAATTATTCTTCAACAAACCAGGGTAGATCAGGGACTGGAATATTACAATCGTTTTGTATTAACATTTCCAGATGTAAGTAAACTTGCTTCCGCACCGGAAACCACTGTATTTAAATTGTGGGAAGGGTTGGGGTATTATTCCCGGTGTAAAAACCTGATTTTTACCGCAAAATTTATCTCTAAGGAGCTTAACGGTGTCTTTCCTGCTGAGTATGCGGCGATATTGCAGTTAAAAGGAATTGGCCCTTATACGGCTGCTGCGATTGCTTCCTTTGCTTTTAACCTGCCGCATGCCGTTGTTGATGGAAACGTGTTTCGCGTACTGGCTCGTTACTTTGGTATTGCGACCGCTATTGACAGCAATGATGGCAAGCAGCTGTTTACTTTATTGGCAAATGAACTGCTTGATAAAAGTTACCCCGGGGTTTATAACCAGGCCTTGATGGATTTTGGCGCTGTTATTTGTAAACCACAGTTGCCGGCATGTAGTGTGTGCGTACTAAGCGTAAAATGCACGGCATACAAAACAAATGTTGCAGGCCAATTACCGGTTAAAGAAAAAAAAATCGTAAAAAGAACCAGGTGTTTTTATTACCTGGTGATTGAATATAACGGAAAGCAATACCTTAGAAAACGTGGCCCAAAGGATATCTGGGAAAACCTGTATGAATTTGTATTAATAGAAAATGAAAAGCCCCTATCAATGGAAAAAATAAAGGGGCTGAATGAAGTAAAAAATATATTCGGGTCAACTGGTTTTGACGTACTCCGTATATCACCTGTGTATAAACAGTTGTTGACACATCAAACTATACAGGGGCAATTTATAAGGATAAATATTTATGCGGAATTGAACTATAAAGACTATGCACCTTTTACACCGGATGAAATTCAAACGCTTCCTTTTCCGAAATTTATAGCAGCCTATTTGAAAGATAAAAATGTATCTTTAAATTTGTTTTAGAGAAGAACCACTAAGGTTTAACCGATAAAGTTAATAATATGAGAGGCGTAAACAGGGTAGTGTTAATAGGGAATTTAGGTAAGGACCCCGATATGCAGTTTCTGGAAGGAAATATTGGTGTAGCAAAATTTTCTCTAGCCACTACTGAAACCTATAAAGACAGAAATGGAAAGCTTATTTCGCAAACTGAATGGCATACAGTAGTATTGTGGCGGGGGCTAGCGGAGTTGGCGCAAAAATATTTACACAGGGGAAGTTTGGTTTACATAGAGGGACGTTTAAAAACCAGAAGCTGGGAAGATAAAGAAGGGAATAAAAAATTTGCCACTGAAATTGTAGGTGATAATCTTATCATGTTGGATAAGCGACATGAAGGGGGGCCTTCAATAGGATCAATTGATGGACCGGAAGATATTGAAGGAAATGATGTTCCACCAATTGATGATGGTCCGGAAAGATTGCCTTTTTAGATATAAATTAATACATCGTAAGTGTTATACCAGTTAAAATTTTCTCATTAAAATTGATCATTTTGGATTACCATTCGGTCATTGATTATACCAGCTATTTGCATATTACTTTACTCGCTATAACGCCTGCGGCTTCTGCGGTACTCCTCTTTATAGTTGCGTTATTATTTATTGTTTCCTTTTTATTGGCGGGAGCTGAAGTGGCTTTTTTTTCACTTACTTACAAGGATATTAATATGCTTAAAACCAAGCAGCAACCATCCTTTAAGCGAATCGTTAACTTGTTGGAGCAGCCTAAAACATTGCTGGCATCTATGCTCATCGCCAATAGCTTTGTCAATATAGGTATCATTTTAATATCGAATATTGTACTTGACGGGTGGATGGAAATAACCTTATTAAGCTTTTGGATAAAGTTTTTAATTAAGGCATTGTCTGTTACTTTTTTATTGGTATTATTTGCGGAAGTATTGCCGAAAGTTTGGGCGAATCATCATAAAATCTGGTTTGCTTCAACTGCATCATTAATAGTGGAAATTTTCAACATCCTTTTTTTCAGGTTTAGTAAAAGAATGGTTGGTTTTAGTGATGGCATTGAAAAAAAACTATCCAACAATAAATCTTCTGCATTGGATAGCAGCCAACTCGACTATGCGATCGACCTGCTTCCCGAGCATGAAGCAACCAATGAAGAAAAGCAAATTTTAAAAGGTATCCGAAAATTCGGCGATACTACCGTGAAACAGGTGATGCGTACACGCCTTGACGTGAGCGGCATTGAACACAGTAGTAGTTTTGAAGACGTAATTAAAAAAGTAGAAGAGCTGCATTATTCCAGGTTACCGGTGTATAAAAGCAACCTGGATGAGATAGTGGGTATATTACATACCAAAGATTTGTTACCCCATGTAAACGCCAGCAAAGTAGAGAATTATAATTGGCATAGTTTAATGCGGCCGCCGCTTTTTGTGCATGAACAAAAACTGATAGAAGACTTGTTGCAGGAGTTTCGTAACAGGCGTATTCATTTTGCCGTTGTGGTAGATGAATTCGGCGGCACCAGCGGCATTGTTACATTGGAAGATATTATGGAAGAGATTATTGGCGAAATAAAAGATGAATTTGATGATGAGGAAAGTATCAATAAAAAAATTGACGACAAGACCTATATTTTTGAAGGTAAAACAATGATCAATGACGTT
>JANYFI010000606.1 GCA_025362765.1 Ferruginibacter sp.
CCCAAAACCTTCGTGGCCCCATAACAGATGGCTATGTTTTGCCGGATGCGATTGCGAATATCTTTGCCGCCAAAAAAGAAAACCAGGTAGCATTAATTACCGGCTGGAACGAGAATGAAGGATTGATGTTTGGTCCGGTAAAGAACGCAGCTGAATTTACAAAGGATGCCACAGAAAAGTACGGAGCTGATGCAGGCGCTTTTTTAAAATACTATCCTGCTGGTAATGATTCCATTGCCCAACTATCGCAATTAAACCTGGCCAGAGACATGATTTTTAGCGTACAAAATTATACTTGGGCCAATATTCAAAGCAGCCATGGAGCTAAAGTGTACGTTTATCGTTTCACCCGCAAAGTTCCTGCTACGGGCGAGTATGTAAAGTATGGCGCCTTCCATACGGGTGAAGTTCCGTATGCGTATAATAATTTGCAATTCGTAAACAGGCCATGGGAGCAGGTTGACAAGGCGTTGGCCAACACCATGTCTGATTACTGGGTAAATTTTGCAAAATCCGGCAACCCCAATGGAAGTGGATTGATTGATTGGCCATCTTATCGTGCAGATAGTAAAATGATTATGGTGTTCAGTGAAAATCCATCTGTAAAAAAAATGTGGGATTCGGAAAGTTTGGATTTTTTGCTTGGGAAGATGAGTGGAAAGTAGGGAATTTAAAATGGCGATTTTCGATTATAAACAGTACCCAACGTAGGGATACAACGATAGCCGATAAGAGGGAATTCAACGCTGGCTGGTTTATTGCCGATGCAAATGCCTGCCAATATAATAACTGTATAAAAGCAAGATGAGGAGGTGCCGCTGAAAAAGCATTGTTATAATGATGAATCCAGACATATATGATGTTGGTTTGGAATGGATTTTAAAGAAGTGATTAAAAGTACAAGGACTATGAAGTACAAAAATAAATTAAGATAGTAGCTGATCAGGTGTTTTTAAAGTGCAGACAATAATAACAATCCCGATCTTTGCAAATCGGGACGTAAGTTTTTCAGAAACACTTACTGATAATTTAATGACTGTCCGCTATTTGGTTTGTACTAAAATGTATAGTATTTTTGTCTAAATATTTTAGTTATGAGCAGTTCGGATTTTTTTACTAAATTTTCTGATGAAGCAAGTTGTAAAGCATACTTTAAAGCGAGAAGGGAGTTAGAACACAGTACCTGTAAGCAATGCGGTTCATTACACACCTATTGGCAAGAGAAAGAAAATCGTTGGCGCTGCAAAGAATGTAAGCATGCAATGGGTCTAAAAAAAGGAACTGTGATGGAGAATTCTAATCTTAATTATAAGGTATGGCTGTGGTCCCTTTATTTTGTGACGCTTACGAAAAAGGGGTTTTCTGCACTCGAACTTCAACGGTTGGTAGGACACAGGCGTTATGAACCAATATGGGGCTTAATGCAAAAAATAAGAGTTGCGATGGGGCATAGAGATGAAAAATATACTTTAGATGGTTTTATTGAAATGGATGAAGGTTTTTTTGAAGGGCATAGAAAAAAAGATGAAGAAGGCTTGAGGACTAAGCCTGCAAAGGAATTGGATAGGCAAGTAAAAGCAATTGTAGCGGTATCTACCACCCCTATTATTACGGGTGAAGATAAAAAGGGGCGTCCAATTACTAAACCTGGTTACTTAAAAATAAGTGTAGTGCAATCACTATCCAAAACGGACATAGCGTATGAGGCAGAAAAGATAGTAGCACAAACCTCTTATGTTACTACTGATGGAAAAACCAGTTATAGAACATTGAATGACATATGCGGTAATCATACAGCAATAGTAGTAAAAGACAAAAAACAAGTAATAAAAATATTCCCTTGGGTACACATTGCAATAAGCAATGCAAAAAAGAAAATATTAGGATTGCATCACAGCGTAAAGGATATCTACATGCAAAACTATCTAAATGAATTCTGTTATAAGTTCAATAGAAGATATTTCGGAATCAAAATGTTTGACAGATTAATGGTGGCTGCATTAGAAAAACCTTGGTATAAAAGCTGAACCAAATAACGGATACTCATTGATTAATCTTAATGCGGGTAGCGGTATCGCCGTCAGGGAATACCAAACAGACATCGGCCCTGCAGATTATGTGCTCTTTGTAAATAAACAACCCGTTGGAATCATTGAAGCAAAACGTGCGGAAGAAGGCGTACACCTTACCATGCACGAAGATCAAACAGAAGGTTACCGTACAGCCAAATTAAAATACCTCAACAATCAACCATTATTTTTTGGATATGAAAGTACAGGAGAAGTAACAAGGTTTACAGATTACCGTGACCCCAAACCAAGGTCAAGACCGGTATTTACCTTCCATCGTCCTGAAACATTTGTAGACAATACCAAACAGGATAAATCTTTAAGAGCAAGATTACAGGATATACCAATATTGCCTGAAATTGGTTTAAGAGATTGCCAGATACTTGCCATCAACAAATTGGAGCAATCCTTTAAAGATGCAAAACCAAAGGCCTTAATTCAAATGGCAACCGGCTCCGGTAAAACCTTTACCGCCATCACTTTTATTTACCGCTTATTAAAATTTGCCAAAGCAAAACGCATTTTGTTTTTAGTAGATACCAAGAATTTAGGCGAACAGGCTGAACAGGAATTCATGGCCTATGTTCCCAATGATGATAATAGGAAGTTCACTGAACTTTATGGCGTAACAAGATTAAAAAGCAGTTTCATCCCTGCCGACAACCAGGTGTACATTTCTACCATACAAAGAATGTATTCCATTTTGAAGGGAACAGAAATGGATGAAAGTGCTGAGGAGCAAAATCCTAATGAACGCTTTCAACCCAAAGAGCCTTTGCCCGTTGTTTACAATGAAAAAGTGCCAATGGAATTTTTTGATTTTATTGTAATTGATGAGTGCCACCGCAGCATTTATAATGTATGGAAACAGGTACTCGATTATTTTGATGTATTCCAGGTTGGCCTTACAGCTACACCGGATAATCGCACCTTTGGTTATTTTAATAAAAATATTGTAAGTGATTATGGTTATGAAAAAGCAGTGATTGATGGTGTGCTTGTTCCCTACAATGTATTCACCATCGAGACAAAGATTACCAAAGAAGGCAGTAAAATATCAATCGGTGAAAATGT
>JANYFI010000613.1 GCA_025362765.1 Ferruginibacter sp.
GTAGTGGTTACTTTATACCAATCCGCCGTATCCCGGGTATTGTTGTAATAATATCCAACATGGCCAGCCGCGCCGCCATTCAATGGAAGCGTAAGCGCTGAATTCCGGCCGCCATTCGGCTCAGCATCCGTAACAACCGGAGGTAATATCAGGCTATCTGAAATGGTATAGTTGGCAAACTCACTGGTAGAATAAGGTTGCACTTTCACATAATAAGTACCCAGAGCCAACCCATCTGTAGTGATAATACCTGATGCAGGACCATTTCCATTAAAAACTTCCGTAAATCCCAACTGGGTAGTGCCATTATTGTCATACAGCGTAACGTTTACGTCTAACGGGTTATTACTGTAAATACTTCCTCTCGCACTGGTAAGGTATACCCGTAACAAGCCGTCGGCGGTAGTGGTTACTTTATACCAATCCGCCGTATCCCGGGTATTGTTGTAATAATATCCAACATGGCCAGCCGCGCCGCCATTCAGTGGAAGGGTAAGCGCTGAATTCCGGCCGCCATTCGGCTCTGCATCCGTAACAACCGGGGGTAATATAAGGCTATCTGAAATAGTGTAGTTGGCAAACTCATTGGAAGAATAAGGTTGCACTTTCATATAATACGTGCCCGGGGCCAGGCCGTCTGTAGTGATAATACCTGATGCAGGACCATTTCCATTAAAAACTTCCGTAAATCCTAGCTGCGTGGTGCCGTCATTGTCATACAGGGTAACATTTACGTCCAGTGGATTGATGCTGTAAATACTTCCCCTGGCGCTGGTGAGATACACCCTTAATAGTCCGTCCGTAGTAGTGGTTACTTTATACCAATCGGCGGTATCCCGAAGATTATTGTAATAATAACCGACATGGCCGGTCGCGCTGTTATTTTGTCTCAACACCAACGCTGTGGCTTTTGCACCATTGGGCTCCGCATCAACCGCCAGCGCCGTTGTAAACAGACTATCGGCCAGTGTATAAGCACCAAAATTTGTACTGAACGGCGTAATTTTTACATGGTAAGTACCAGGAGCAAGGCCGTCTGCAGTTACGGTAACGGTAGAATTGTTATACGACTCCGCCTGGCTACCGAGCATCGTGGTGCCATCGTTATCATACAAGGCGATGTAAAGATCGGTTGGTGAAGCAGTTGAAAAAGTAAGGCGAAGTAATCCATCTGAGGTGGTAGTAATATCCCAGACGTCCGGAGTTGTGCCCGCTAAATTGCCATTAACAGTACTGTTCAATGGAAGTGTTCCTCCCTGCGCAGGAACTACTTTAGAAAATAGCAGCATGGTTGCCGCGATTAAAACAACTTGTAAAATTTTAAATTTCATAATTAGTAATTAAATAATAAAAAATAGAGTGAAAGCAAGTACACAGCGGTTCTCACCGGTTGGTTAAATAGGACAGCATAATAAAAATGTCAGGTTAAAAAAAACCGAAAACTGGTGTTAGAAAGGACTGGAGTGTGAATTTTACAAAGGGTGATAACAGTAACGAATCAATTATTTTCACCGGAAACAAAAACAAGGCGAATAAGGTAAGCACTATTTCATTTAAAAGTGGTGGATAGTAAACAGGCCGGGCATAACGGCTGACTAATCTTAAAAAGAAACAGCACAATTTTTATCATCAGGCTGTTCCTTTCAACTACTCTATCTGAAATCAATACTTTAAGGTAGCACGGCGTGGTATTTTTTTATGACCTGATTATGCAAGCCGTGCCTCATTCTTGACAAGGCAGGTTTTTTACTTGACGAAAGAAATGATAACCGTTTTATTTTGCCGTTAATTTGTAAAGCAATAATTGCAGCTAATTTAAAATGACTGTTTTGATACAATGGATGATAAAATATAAAGTACTGCATGTTGTACTGTGGGTAGTTGTTTCCTTTTTTTTTATGGGAATTGATTATGATGACAGTGCTTCATTTGTATCGCAATTATTAAGTACCATGGTGGCAACCAGTCTTTCTGTGCCGGCCTGTTATTTTGCTGCTTACAGGCTTACACCGCGTTTTCTTTACAAAAAACAAATAGGAAAATTTGTAGGCGCCCTTTTGCTGCTGATAACACTGAATACCATCTTCTCTTACCTAATCACGTTGTCTGTATATCACCTGCTGACAGGCTTGCCTATGTTCAGGTCAGTAAAATATGTGAGGTACATCTGCTTTGTGATATTTTACTACAATGTAATGCTGATCTCTATCAGTTGTGTCGCTAAAATCATCGCTGACAGATACAATATGGAACAGCGGCTGCTGGAAGTGGAAAAAGAAAGAATAAGTACGGAGCTCAATTTTTTGCGCTCGCAGATCAACCCGCATTTTTTGTTCAACATAATGAACACCATTTATTTCCAGATTGATAAGGGAAATACGCAGGCAAGGGCTTCGGTGGAAAAATTATCAGAGATGCTGCGCTACCAGTTGTATGAATGCACTACTGATAAAATTGACATTGCCAAAGAAACGGACTATATTCAAAACTATATCACCATGCAGTCGCTGCGGATGGAACAGGGCACCGATATACAACTGGCAATGGATGATACTTTGTCAGGCTTTTTTATAGCGCCGTTGTTGTTGCTGCCGGTGATAGAAAACGCTTTTAAACACATTTCGAATGACCGTGACGCGGCGAAAAATAAAATTCATATTTCCATGCGGCATCACGATAATGAAGCTTTACTGGTAAATGTGTGTAATACTTTTGATACCGCCGCCAAAGAACAACACCTGCTGCAGTCCGGTGGCCTCGGCATGCAAAACCTACAGCGACGACTTGCGTTAATTTACCCAGGGCGGCATGAGTTTTCCGTGCAAAAAAAAGACAACATTTTTGAAACTATTTTAAAAATAACGTATCATGATCCATTGCCTGGTAGTAGATGATGAACCCATTGCCCGCAACGGCTTGATGGAACATATCCGGCAGATTGATTTTCTACAGCCGGTAGCGGAATGTAAATCGGCCATAGAAGCCGCGGGCTGGCTGGAAAAAAAACAGATAGACCTTATTTTTTTAGACATACAAATGCCCAAGCTAACGGGCATAGATTTTGTAAAAAACGCCCCTGTGCTGCCAGTGGTAATTTTTACCACCGCCTACCCTGAATACGCCATTGAAGGCTATGAGCTGAATGTGCTGGATTATTTACTAAAGCCCATCAGCTTTAACCGGTTTTTAAAAGCGGCCCTAAAAGCCAGGGAATTTCTTGGCATAAAGGCAAGGCACGACGTTGCGGCTTCAGAAGATTTTTTCTTTATCAAAAGCAACCAGAAGATTGAAAAAATAGTGATGGCGGAAGTGTTGTATGTGGAAGGCATGTCGAACTATGTGATCATCCACACGGCGCAAAAAAAATACATCGCCTATCTCACGTTTAAAGGCATCGAAGATAAGCTGCCGCGGCATTTGTTTATCCGTATCCACAAATCTTTTCTCGTATCCGTCAACGCCATTCAATCCATTGATGCCAACGAAGTGCGGCTGGGCAAACTATTACTGCCCCTCAGCAAAAACTACCGCGAAGAAGTGATGAATAAAATTGGAGAACGGTTCTTTAAGCGGTAGAAATGGAAAGGTTTTGGCAAGACTATTTTTCCCGGATAACCAATAACCCGTATGTAGCAAAACATGTACTATCCTGTTTTCTGAGGCGAAATAAAAACAGTCCCGCCATGTGTGCGGATATTGACCGTAAATACAAAGCCTGATTTAACTTTTAAGTAATGTGTAAACGCAGTATTCCATGCGTGCAAGGTATCCTGTTTGCCGCTTATAGTCAACATTTCCTCATTAATTGTGATAGTGATTTTACTGCTGTCTGCTGTTGTTGAAACTTTATCTGCCCGACTATCTTTTTAGGCAAATAATACCGAAATCAAGATAAAAGAAAATCACAAGCTTTTGCGCATCATTAAGCCCGTTGACAGATTTGGCTAAACCATGAAGCTGTTTTTTAAAAGTGCGGTAACTTTTTGGGGCTCATTAATTTTGATCTGGCAAAAAGCCGTCACCAAAAAAAATAATAACACCATCATTCCAACTATTTTTTTCATACGTGTTGATTTTGGTGGGTTATATTTATTTAAATTTATATGCTAAATCTGCAACGAATGTGAGACAAAAGCTCGTGATTTTACTATTAAAAAAAAGGCTACGTGCACAAATACCTCATCATTGTTTGTAAAAACCCGCAACGTAAAAAGTACTTTAAAGTAATAGCGCCATTTACACAGAAGGCTATTGAACGGTTTACATCAAATTGTAGTAGTCAATAAATAATTTCCCCATACCAAATGTTAAAAAACGGATATGCGTATTTTTTACGTAAACTTCCTTCTGCCGGTTTGAGTAATTACGCTACATCCCGTAATTAATGAACGATATAAATAGCGTAATGCTGCTCTTGTACAGGAATAATAAGTGTTGCACCTTTACATCAGAAAGTAACAGTTGAAAAACCAATACAATCTGATCCAATAATCCAATTAAAACAAGAATCGAATTCCTCTGAAAACGCGAAATTCAATATCCTGAAACTATGCCTTCAAAAAGCGATGATGTTTCAAAAAACCGAAAACCCAATATCCGGGTCTATGCTGTAACAAGCGATGATGATCCAAAAACCGATTAACCAATATCCTTGCCTATGCTGTAACAAGCGATGATGGCGCAAAGACCAACAACTGAAACCCAGACAACTCGCTTAAACGATTTTCTGGAGCGGTAGCCCGCAAAAATCCTGAACGTTGGCTTCGGCTGACACACAACATCTTACTTCCACAGACTATGAAAAACTAGTAGCTGTGGAAGTTTTTTATTTTCTAATTCTCAACCCCGTGAAATTTTTATCATTGCCGACCGGCATATTCGCCTGACGATAAATTACTAAGGTCTATGCTATGTCCGCAATGAAATAATATTACACACTTCATACAATCAACAGGCGGTTTACATTGAACATTCATTAATAGTCCTGGTTTTGCTTTAATTATATGCAAAATAAAAAACAGGATATCCAGGTAGCAGTAGATGCCATCGTTTTTGGGTATGCTAAAACCGATGGAGTCTCCGTATTGTTGATTGAAAGAAAATACGAACCGTTCAAAAATAGCTGGGAGGTTTCGTATTGGAAAGCGAATCTCTCGAGGCTGCGGTAAGAGCAGCTATCAATTTGCATCAGCAACTGCTATTTTAGTTATACCACATACCAAATCCCGTATCCCTCCCATAATTTATGGCACTTCCAGTTTATCAATTATCCTTTCAATTGCACAAAATCATCAAAAGGTTCAAAATATATAACGCAACGCCAATGCAAAAAATTACATATGCTTGTTTTTGCTGTTAAAATACAGTATATTGTGCATTAAACTGATACGTGCAGAAAAACAGGTATTGCCTACAGGTATCTCAGCTTTAAAAACAACTCCTCTGTTCATTACAGATCATCCGCAATTAATAAAATGATAGCTGATCCTGTCAGTTATCTCATACTACATATCGAATGCACCACCTGATTTAAGCAGCAATCTTAGCAAGTGTAATTGCAGGATGGTAACAACGAGGTAATTTCAATATATTAACTGTTATAAGTGGCCCAAAAATTGATTTGATACACTTTAAAAGAATTTTATGACCTCTTCCGAAAGTAAAAAACCCGCTATTCTGGTTGTTGACGATGATAAGGATTTGCTTGAATTGCTGCGCATAAAATTGATAAAAGAAGGTTGTGAAGTAATTATTTCCAAAAATGGTGAGAAAATAAACGAACTAATAGCAGAAAAAAACCCTGACTGTATTTTATTGGATATCCATATGGATGGGATTAATGGAACAGATATTTGCAAAAAACTGAAATCGCAGGAGCCTACCTGCGACATCCCCATATTATTGTTATCAGGAAATCATAACATTGAAAAAATAGCCGCAATTTGCGGAGCAGATGGCCATATTTCAAAGCCACTTGATATAAGGCTGTTTGCACAAAAAATTAAAGATGTGCTTAAGCTGAGATATTTTTTATAATAGTCGTTAAATTTTCCCTCTACAAACTATTTAGCTGGCTTTCATTAAATACAAAAGAAGAATCCAATTCCATTTAGCCCGGTAGCTACTTTGTCTCCTGCACAAATGACCTAACAAAAACAATGTCCATTTTATATGTTTAATTATATTGTGACAGCATGTATTAAAATATGTGCGGTTAGTAAAAAATTAAAACATGTGGAAAGCATTAATTACAGGCCTTACCATGGGTTTGTATTTGGCCATATCGGTAGGGCCTTTACTATTTACGGTGATAAAACAAAGCCTTAACAATGGTATCC
>JANYFI010000618.1 GCA_025362765.1 Ferruginibacter sp.
AATATCCCATTCCTGCCAGGCACCTTTGTACAACCATAACCAGCAATCGCCCAGCCATGGCGCATTGGTAGCCCTGATTCTTTTAAGCGCTTCAATTACTACGTCAAAACAAACTTTGTGGGTGCCATGCGGATCGGCAAAATCTCCCGCACAAAAAATCTGTTGTGGTTGTATTTTATTTAGCAGATCCATGGTAATAACAACATCGCCTTCGCCCATAGGGCTTTTTTCGATGGTGCCTGTTTCATAAAAAGGCAGATTTTGAAAGTGTATCTGCTCATCCGTAAGCCCTACATATTTACAAGTAGCTTTCGCCTCGCACCTTCTTATCAATCCTTTAATATCTCTAATTTCGGCAGTGTCTTTTTCGCTTGATTTTTTTGTCTTTAAAAATGCAATTGCATTTTCCAATACCTTTTTACTTTTCGTTTCATCTATATCAAACATGCTTTCAAAACCAACAGCAAAATCAATAAACCTGGTTACAAATTCATCCGTTACGGCAATATTACCGCTGGTTTGATAGGCGACATGTACGTCATGCCCCTGGTCGTGAAGCCGCATAAAAGTGCCGCCCATGCTAATGATATCGTCGTCCGGGTGAGGGGAAAAAATAATGACTTTTTTAGGAAATGGTTCGCTTCGTTCGGGGTGGTGAAAGCGTTGCTCTGTTCGCTTGCCACCCGGCCAGCCGGTAATACTGTCGCGTAATAAATAAAACACCTGCAAATTGGTTTCGTAAGCATCTCCCTTTTCTACCAGCAGTTCGCTTAAACCATTATCATTGTAATCATTATTGGTTAAGCTTAAAACCGGTTTTTTTAATTGCAGGGAAAGATTTGCCACCGCCCGTTTAATCATATGGTCTGTCCACATACATTCTCCGGTTAACCACGGTTTTTTAAACCTGGCCAGTTCGCTGGCGCAGCCTTCATCAATTACAAATGTGCAGTCATCATGGTTCTGTAATAAAGAGGCCGGTATTTCTTCGGTGTCATCCTCTTCCACCGCCTTTTGTATTACCGGCGCCTTAGCATTGCCCCAGGCCATTAAAATTATTTTTTTTGATTTAAGGATGGTGCTTATACCCATGGTAATGGCCATGCGGGGTACCTGGCTCATATTACCAAATTCATATGCATTGGCTATTCGGGTGCTGTTATCTAAAGTAATCAATCTTGTTTTTGAATAGATGCCGCTGCCCGGTTCGTTAAAACCGATGTGGCCATTAACTCCAATACCTAAAATCTGTAAATCCAACCCACCTGCATCTGCTATTTTTTTTTCGTAATCGGCACAGTGTTCTTTTACCTTATCTTTTGGCACCATGCCATCTGGTAAAAAATAATTATTGGGATCAATATCTGTTTGCTCAAATAAATTTTTACGCATGAAGTAGTGGTAGCTTTGCAGCGCATCTGCTTCCATCGGGTAGTACTGATCAAGATTGAAGGTAATAACATTTTTAAAACTCAATCCCTCATGTTTATGCATGCGAACCAGCTCTGCATACAATGTTTTTGGAGATGAGCCCGTAGCCAACCCAATAATGCATTTTTTCCCTTCGGCTTCTTTAGCACGAATCAGGTCGGCGATTACCTGCGCAACATACCTGGATCCTGAGGTAGAAGAAGGGAATATTTTTACTGCGATTTTTTCGAGTGAATCTGTAAAGTCAATTTTATGCTTCATGTGTATTTTTTGCTGAATTAAATGTATGGTGTTGGTTACGATTCTTTTTTTTACCAATAAAGCGGCGGGTGTTAACTGAATTTAAATATAACATCCCGGGAGTATATCTGCGGTTATAAAAAGACATTGATTTTAACTGCCGCTAAAGTAAAGTAAATTTTTTATGTAAAAAATTACGCAGCGTATGTTTGTTCCTTAATAACTAATGGCAATCGTTTGCACAAAATATTTTAGCGCCTGCGTAAATTTCTATAAGTTGCAAAATGGAAAACAAATTGCCAACCATTACAGAAATTGCCCGACGCCTGAATATTTCGGCCTCTACCGTTTCCAGGGCGCTGCATAACCACAGCAGCATAGGCCTGCGAACAAAAATGAGGGTGCAGGAACTGGCCAAGGAATTAAACTACGAACCCAATCAAACCGCCATTTTCTTTCAGCAGCGAAAAACATTTACCATTGGCGTGGTGCTGCCAGAATTATCTGAAGCTTTTTTTTCCGCCGCCATCAGCGGTATTGAAGATTGTGCGTACAAAAATAAATACTCGGTGTTGATGGGTCAGTCGCACGACAGTGAGGAAAAAGAAAAGCAGGTGATTGAAACCATGAAGAACCACCGGGTGGATGGTCTGCTGGTATCTATTGCCAGCAAAACCAATAATTACGATCATTTTGAAGCATTGAAGAGATATAATATTCCCATTGTTTTTTTCGATCGTATACCAAATATACCCGACATACATTATGTTGCCTGCAACCTGATCTCCGGTACAATACAGGCAATAAATTTTCTCATTAAAAAGGGCCACCGGGTTTTTGGAATGCTAAACGGACCTGAAAAATTACCCGCCAGTAAAGAAAGACAGGAAGGGTATATTCAGGCTATGAAAAAAAACCGGCTGAAATTTGATCCTGCCATGGTGGTAAACTGCGATTTAAGTACCGATAAGGTATATGCGGCAACCGAGCATTTGCTGAAGTTAAAACGCAAACCCACCGCTATTGTAGTGTTCAACGATTACGTTGCCCTGGAAGCAGTACAATATGCCCGCAAACAAAAATTGCGTATCAATAAAGATATCTGTTTTGTGAGTTACGCCAACCTGCCGATCAGCCATTATACAGCGTTTCCCCCGATGGCGTCTGTAGAACAGTTTCCATATCTGCAGGGCCAGAAAGCAACAGAAACCTTGATGGAGCTGTTGAATAATAAAGACAGTGGACACGAAGGCGCAAACACTTATTACAAAATAATTCTTGAATCTCAGTTAGTAGTAAAGGAAAATAATTTAACTGACGGGTTATTCTGACCTGCACTTTAACTTCAAACCGACGCAATCGTTTGCATGTGTACACACGCAGGCTTTTGTTTAGGTTTGTTTTCTATCTTGATAATTATGTGGCAAAAAGTGTTACCGGCATACGGTTTCGATATAAAGGATTGTACGGTGCAATCATTTGGCAATGGTCTAATCAACCATACCTGGCGGGTAAGGGTGGCCGATAAAACTTTTATTTTACAAAAGATCAACCACCAGGTATTTAAATACCCACAGGCAATAGCGAATAACATACAACTGATAGCCGCTTATTTACAGGCGCACTCGCCGGGATATGTCTTTACTACTCCTGTAAAAACCAACGAAGGGAAAGAATTGGTATATATTGAAGCAATGGGCTATTTCAGAATGTTTCCTTTTGTGGCGAACTCACATACCATTGATGTGGTAAACAGCACAGCGCAGGCTTTTGAAGCTGCCACGCAATTTGGAAAATTTACAAGGCTTCTGGCAGGTTTTGATTGCACACAGCTGCAGGATACATTACCTGATTTTCATAATTTATCTTTTCGCTATTACCAGTTTGAGCAGGCGCTCGCTGGTGCATCTGCAGAAGCCATCGCACAATCCAAAACGGCTATTGATTTTATTAAAGCCAATTATCATCTTACACAAACATTTGAAACGATTACTAAAAGCGTTGCGTTTAAAAAACGGGTAACGCACCATGATACCAAAATCAGCAATATTTTATTAAACGACCAGGATGAAGGCATTTGTGTGATTGACCTGGATACCATAATGCAGGGCTATTTTATAAGTGATGTAGGCGATATGATCAGAACCTATGTAAGCCCGGTAAGTGAGGAAGAAAAAGACTTTAGCAAAATTGAAATAAGGGAACCCTATTTTGCTGCAATCGTGGAGGGATACTTAGGAGAAATGCAATTTGAGTTAAGTAAAGAAGAAATTAATCACTTTATTTACGCCGGAAAATTTATGATTTATATGCAGGCTATCCGGTTTTTGGCAGATCATTTAATGAACGATGTTTATTATGGCGCCAGCTATCCTGGCCACAATCTGTGCCGGGCAAATAACCAGATTGTACTGTTGAAAAAGATGATGGAAAAAGAAGACGTTCTTCAGCAGCAGGTTACATCGTTTATACAAAAAAATATCCGACAATAAAAGATCAGCTTGACTATTACAAACTATTTTGCAGCAGCCATACCTCTCGTAACAACCGTGTCATAAGTAGTTTCATTTATTGCCTTTTCACTTTTAGCAATTACTACTGTAGCAACTGTATTGCCAATAAAATTAATCAGCGCCCTTCCTTCGCTCATAAACCTGTCTACACCTATTAATAAACCGAGCCCTTCCAATGGTATTACTTTTAAAGCGGCGAGCGTAGATGCCAGCACGACAAACCCGCTACCAGTAACGCCTGCAGCACCTTTGCTGGTTAACAGCAATATGCCTATAATTGTCAATTGCTGCCCCAGTGATAAATCAACATGAAACACCTGCGCCAGGAATATTACGCTCATGCTTAAATAAATAGTAGTACCATCCAGGTTAAAGCTATAGCCTGTCGGAATAATTAAACCAACTACTTCTTTTTCGCAGCCTGCATCTTCCAGTTTTTTCATTACTGATGGTAAAGCCACTTCGCTGCTGCTGCTGCCGAGTACAATTAAAATTTCTTCTTTAATATATACCAATAATTTCCATAAACTAAATTTATGATACCGGGCTATAAGGTTCAACACAACAAAAATAAACAACAAGCCCGTTATATAAAACGTAAGCATTAGTTTACCCAGGATTATAAGGCTGGTAAATCCAAATTTACCAATGGTAAACGCCATGCCCCCAAAAGCGCCGATAGGACTTAGCCGCATTACTATCTTTAAAATATTAAACAGTACTTTATTAATGGTTTCAAAACTATTTAGCAGGCCTGTGCCCTTGTTGCCAATCCATTTTAAGCCTATCGCAAACAAAATACTAAAAAATAATACCTGTAAAATATCTCCCTTCGCAAATGAGTCAACAATATTGGTGGGTACAATATGAGAAAAAAATTCTCCCCAGTTTATTGCTTTTGCCTGGTTAGTATATTGTGCTACTTTTTCAGCCTGCGCA
>JANYFI010000648.1 GCA_025362765.1 Ferruginibacter sp.
TGCATATAGATCTTATAACCTGTCCTTTACAGAGCCATGGCTGGGAGGCAAAAAGCGGAATTCTTTTTCAGTGAGTTTGTACAATACAAAATATGCCAATGCCTATGATTATTCTACTGGGCGATATTGTAACAGTTGCGGAGATACTTCTTACCTTAAAACGATCGGTGCTGGTGTATCACTCGGCAAGCAGTTAAAGTGGCCAGATGATTATTTTACATTTGTAACTTCTTTAAATGTGCAACAGTATAAGCTAAGAAACTATGCAAATATTTTTAAGGGAATTAGCAATGGTACTTCTACCAATATTAGTTTAAAGCTTGCATTGGCACGAAACGCTACGCAGGGTAATCCTATTTTCCCCACTGGTGGATCTAACTTTTTGGTGAGCGGTCAGTTTACATTGCCTTATTCAGCGTTGGGCATCGTAAATGAAACAGAAAATCCATACCGCTGGCCTGAGTTTCATAAGTGGCGTTTTAACGGCGATTATTATGTGCCATTGGGTTTAGCCCGCGGAGCCGATAAAAATAAACAGTTTATCTTAAAAGCATCTGCTAAATTTGGTTTCATCGGCAGGTATAATAAGAACCTTGGTATTTCACCATTTGAGCGTTTTCAACTGGGTGATGCCGGTTTAAGTAACAACTTTGCCATTTTGGGATACGATATCATTGCGCACAGGGGATATCCCGTTTACAATACCTCGGATCCAAAAGTTAATCCTGATAATGTAACGCCATCCGAATTCTTTACCATTTTTAATAAATACACGGTAGAGCTAAGGTATCCTTTCAGTACCAATCCCAGCAGTACTATTTATGGCCTTGCTTTTTATGAAGCAGCCAACGGATGGTATGATTTTAAAGACTACAATCCATTTAAATTACGTCGTTCTGTCGGCGTGGGTATGCGTTTCTTTTTACCCATGTTTGGTTTGCTTGGGTTTGATTATGGACTTGGCATAGATCGTGTTCAACCTGGTGTACCGATAAAGAATGCGTTTAAATTTACCTTTATGCTGGGCCAGGAACCAGAGTAAAATTTATCAGCCGCTTAATTTTTATGGTTTAATTTGTAAAAAATATTGATGATGAAAAAAATATTATCACTTGTAGCTGGCTTAGTGCTCTTATCTTTTGTTGTTTCTGCGCAACGGTATGCGGTGATAGATTCAAAATATATCCTGGGAAAAATGCCTGAGTATAAGGAGTCTCAAACCAAATTAGACCAGTTTAGCGCACAGTGGCAACAGGAAATTGAAAAAAAACAAGTTGAACTGGATAAAATGTATAAAGAGTATGATGCAGAACAGGTTATGTTGAGCGATGAACTAAAAAAGAAAAGAGAAGATGAATTGTTTAATAAAGAAAAAGAAGTGCGTGATCTCCAAAAAAAGCGGTTTGGTTTTGAAGGAGATTTGTTTAAAAAAAGACAGGAACTGATAAAACCCATACAGGATAGGGTTTATGTGGCTATTCAAAAGCTAGCTGTGGAGAAATCTTATGATTTTATTTTGGATAAAAGTGAAGGAATTACCGTTATATTTGCCGACCCAAAACTTGACAAGAGTGACGATGTATTAAAATTTCTGGGTGTTAAATAAATCAGAATTAAAAATTGGCATGCAGCCAAAATCAATAAAAAGAACACTATAAACAAAACAATTAAACTTTTAAACCAACGATGAAAAAATTATTCGCAGTAGTTGTATTAGTTGCATCAATGACAGGATTGACTAATTCAGCTTTCTCTCAAAAAATCGGTTATATCAATACAGAAGAATTGATTGGGGCTATGCCCGAAGCCGCAACAGCCACTACACAGTTACAGGATTACCAAACGGCTTTGCAACAGCAGGGTAACGATTACCAAACTGAATTACAGGAAAAAGATAGCTTATTTGTAAGAGACTCTGCTAAATTAACAGCATCAGCTAAAGAATTAAGAAGGACAGCACTGATTGAATTGTACCAAAAAGTGCAAGGATGGCAACAGGTAATGCAACAAAAATTGCAGGAAAAACAACAGGAGTTGCTGGTGCCTATCCGCAATAAAGCGCTGGAAAATATCAAAGCTGTGGGTAAAGAAAATGCCTACGCTTATGTGCTAGATCAAAATGCCGTGATAGTAGGCCCTCCGGGAGATGACATTTTACCGCTCGTAAAAAAGAAATTAGGCATTAAAGAAAAAGAAGCAGCAGCAAAACCAGCGCCAGGAGCAAGACCTAAACCATAATTAAAAAATTATAAATTATACAAAAGCTATCCTGCAAAACGGGATGGCTTTTGTATTTTTGACATATGACAACAGGACCTATTGGCGTTTTTGACAGTGGCTACGGTGGCTTAACGGTTTTAAAAGAAATAAAAAAAGCACTTCCGGAGTATAGTTATATTTATCTTGGTGACAATGCAAGGGCTCCTTATGGTGCAAGAAGTTTTGAAACTATTTACCAGTACACGTTGCAATGCGTGGAGTGGTTTTTTAAGCAGGGATGTCCGCTGGTAATATTGGCCTGTAACACTGCTTCTGCAAAAGCTTTGAGAACAATTCAACAAATTGATTTGCCCAAAATAGATCCATCAAAAAGAGTGCTTGGTGTAATACGCCCTACTTCGGAAATTATTGGCAATTTTACGCATACCAACAATGTGGGCGTTTTGGGAACTACAGGTACGGTTCAGTCATTATCTTATCCGATAGAAATAGAAAAGTTTTTTCCCAAAGTGCAGGTGTTTCAACAAGCTTGCCCAATGTGGGTACCACTGGTAGAAAACAACGAATACAATTCGGCAGGCGCAGATTATTTTATAAAAAAATACCTTGATGACCTAATGAATCAATCCAGTAATATTGATACAGTATTGCTTGCATGTACACATTATCCGTTACTGGCTGATAAAATAAAATCACATTTGCCTGCAGGTATTTCTATTGTTTCGCAGGGAGAAATTGTTGCCAAAAGTTTAGTTAGCTACCTCGAACGGCATCCGGAAATTGAAAGCAAATGCGCACGCAACGGGGAATCTATTTTTTTTACCACTGATTCGGAAGCCGATTTTAATCAAAAGGCAAGTATTTTTTATGGCATACCTGTTTCTGCTAAACATTTAGCGCTTTAACGATAAAAAAAGCCGCATCAAAATGTAGAAATCACAATTTTCCCTTACCTTCGCCGTCCTTTCACAAGCAGCAGGGATGGTGCCCTGATGAATGTAGATTAAAAATGTTTTAGTAACTAATTTTGTAAAGGAAAAAACTTAATATAATGCCAGGTAAAAAAAGAACATACCAGCCCCATGTACGCAGAAGAAAACATGTACATGGATTTCGTCAGCGCATGCAAACTGCCAATGGCCGCAAGGTATTGGCAAGCCGTCGCAAAAAAGGTCGTACAAAACTGACCGTTTCTGACGAACGCTTTGGAAAAAAATAGCCGCACTTTTTCCAAAAGGGAATTTGAGCCATCAAAATATAAGCTTTCCTTTTGGAAGGCTTTTTTTATTTTTGTTATCATTGCAACCTACTATACGATATACGCTCGGTAAAGAGCAGCGGCTTAAAAGCCGTAAACTAATTGATCAATTATTTGAGGAAGGGAATTTTTTTTCTGTTTTTCCGGTAAGAGTAGTTTGGCAGCGTCATCAAAATAATAATGGAATTTTACAGGTGGGGTTTACAGTAAGTAAGAAGCATTTTAAAAAAGCGGTTCACCGCAACCGCATTAAGCGCTTGATGAAAGAGGCTTGGCGGCTGCAAAAAAATGATCTTCAGGCTGAAACGCTATTCTGCAATTATCAACTATCTGTTTTTTTAATGTATGTCGGTAAAAACATACCAGACTATTTAATAGTAATGGAAAAAGTAGCCATAATCTTAAAACGGCTTCAAAAAATTATGCATGAAGAAAATTCAGCAAATAGTTAGTCTACCGTTTATTCTGCTAATACGATTGTACCAGTTAATCATTTCGCCTTGGCTCGGCAAAAGCTGTCGGTATACTCCAACCT
>JANYFI010000681.1 GCA_025362765.1 Ferruginibacter sp.
GCTTAACTTTGAACATAGCATTGCTCAGCGCTTCTAAAATTGTACCGTCTTGTTTAATGAGTGCTTGCTTTGCCATATATTTTGGGAGCGCAAAGATAAGAGGATTATTTCAATTATTATTAAAATAATCAGATATTTACCATTTAAAAAGAATATTTCGCCCATGAAAAAGCCCCTTTTTGCGTTATTGGTAATTTTTGCAGCCATTTCTTCTTGCAAAAAAAGTGTAGTTGGCCCCCCGGTGACCACTATCAAATATATGAGTTATACCTCAAACAGCACCTGGAATTATGAATTGCATGACAACCTTACTTCTCTAACTACCAGTTATATTTTAACGGCAACTGATGGTGACACAACCATTGATAAAAAGTCCTATCACATATTTACACACAGTAACGCAGGAAATGAATATTATTTGCTTTCCGGCAGCGACTACTATAGTTTTCAAAACCTTCCGGCTACGTTGAGTGGTGCGTTGTTTGAAAATATTTATTTAAAGAATAATGCGGCTGTTAATAATACCTGGAGCCAGAGCTATAACGTAACTACATCCGGTGTTCCCCTTACTATTACTATTACGAACGCTATTGCAGAAAAAAGCATCAGTAAAACGGTGAGTGGTATTCCCTATACAGACGTAATTCATATTACATCTACACTTGCTGTCTCTGCTTTTGGTGTACCACTTCCGGCTGGGGCTGTTACAGCTGAGATTCAGAATTTTTATGCCCCAAAATTTGGATTAATTGAATCTGACAATAAAATCAATATTAATTACAGTGGCCTCGTCAGTAATACTGACCAGCAAACTATTTTAAAATCAGCTGACATTAAATAGTACGAATTTCCTGCGAAAAAAATAAGAATAGCCGTGGGTTTCACCCACGGACAAAAAATAATATTCATATTTACAACCTTATCATCCCCAGGATTGCATCCATGGCTATTCAAATTAAAGCCTGAAGGCTATTTTAGTACCAAAGTAAATCACATTTTCGGCCGGCGTATAGTATAATAAAAAAGGCCTGTACATTAACCCTGTACAGACTTTCTTTATTAAAAATAGTTTTTGACGACAGTATCTGTCCGGCAATAAATCGCCAATTTTTACCCGCTATCAACTAAATACTTGGTCATTTAAATGCACTTTAGTCATATCATAAAAATGATTTTGCAATTGATGTACGCTCAAAGCTTGTATGATATGCCTTCTTTCGTCCCTGTACCATATTTCCATATTTGAAAAATCGCCTTTTGCATGCAGCAATATTCTGAAGGCTCCTTTCAAATATTTTACAGAACCATCTTCAATGTCCTGCCGGATAAATTTTAACCTTAACAGTTGTGCTTCATCCAGCGGAATAGCCTGCAACTGATTTGTTTCAAACCAGAACTCCTGTGTACCTGTATCAACGCAAACCTGTTTTTCGTCTCCGTTCAGGTCGGTTACTTCTCCCTGTAATATATCACCGTCATTATCGGCCATCAGATAGTCTCCTACTTTAATGTCTTGAAATTTAATCATGGCTATTTTTTTTATTTAGAAACAATTTACCACTTTTTATAAATCAAATTATAGTAAAATAAAAATTTAGACCAACTGCTCTATTTTACCGCATCGCTACAGCACCACTATTTTTCTTGTTTCTTTTTTGCCATCAAGACTAAAAATAACATTGTAACTACCCTTTTGCAAATCACAAATATGCAGGTGTCCGCTGTTTAGTCCGTAAAACGCCGCCAGTTGGGTTCGTAATACCAACTGCCCTGAACTGTTGATAACTGTGATATTCATCGTGCCTTTTTTATCGGCGTTAAATGCCAGTTGTACCTGTCCCGGTCTGGCAACAGGGTTTGGACTAAGCGCCGTGATCAGTTGATTCTTATCCGTTAAACTGTTGCGCAAAATTTTGATGGGTGACAAGCTTTCTCTTCCATCCATATCTACGGTTGCAATTTCGTAATACAAATATCTATTAAAGCTGCCAAGGTCTGTATCGGTAAAATGATAAGTAGTCTGAGTATTGGAATTGCCAGCGGCCGCCACCCTGCCCACTTCATAAAAATGAGTGGCATCAGTACTTTTTCTGATAGAGAAATAGTTTGTGTTTTGTTCTGAAAGTGTTTGCCATTGCAACTGAGCCTGGCTGGTGACATTGGTAACAGAGAAGTCGCCAAAACTAACAGGCAACACGCTGCTGACAGTAATGGTGCCTTGCATACCAAAAGCAAAATGTGGCGTGCAGCCATATAGATAGTTACCTGGTACAGTTACCGTGTAACTAAAACTGGTGCTTGTTGCTGTCATTGGCGCATCCCACTCCGCAGCACCTGCGGGTAAAGAAGTGCCCGCCAATCCACTTCCGCAGGTAGTGGTATGCGATCCACCCACCCAGTTAAACTGTATCACGTCGCCCACTACCGCATTTATCGTGGCGGGGTTAAAGGAAAGATTTGCAACAGCAACATTCCAGGTGGTAGCATTGGCTTGCGTATTATAAAGCAGCATCAATGCGGCAATGTAAAAAAGTTTCATGATTTTGATTATTTTAATGATTGTAAAGCGGATGCTTTACAATCGCAAAAAAATATATTTAGGTTGCTTCGGGGATGAAATTAATTTATTAAATCGGTCGACTGGCTTAGGTAACCATGAACTATTTTTGCGACTCATTTAAAAATACTCTTTTGACAAGGATAGGGTTAATATCAGATACACATCATTACCTTGATGACACCGTCGCAGAACACTTTAACAACTGCGACGAAATATGGCATGGCGGCGATTTTGGGACTATCGTGATTGCCGAACAACTGAAAAAAATAAAACCGTTGAAAGGTGTGTACGGCAATATAGATGGCGTTGATATCCGGAATATTTTTCCTGAACAACTGGTTTTTATGTGTGAAGAAGTAAAAGTAATGATGCGGCATATTGGCGGATATCCGCCCAGGTACAACCCGGAAACAAAAAAAGAATTACTGATCCATCGTCCTCAATTATTTATCAGCGGCCACTCGCATATTTTAAAAGTAATGTATGATGATAAACTAAGCTGCCTGCACATGAACCCAGGTGCCGCAGGCAAACAAGGCTGGCATAAAGTACGAACCCTCATCCGGTTTACCATTGATGGCAAAGAAATGAACAACTGCGAAGTAATTGAACTATGATTTAATTGATAAATGATTAACTGATAATTTGATAGAACAATCATAAAATAACAAATTTCACAATCAGTAACTAATTATCAATTATCCATTAAATAGTCGTCCATTATCACTCCATCCAATCTGCTATAAAAATATTCGTGTGCTAGCGATAAGCGCTGATAAAAAACGCAGAGGCTAAAACCAAAAACAGCAAAACGATTTTTCTTATTTCCCCCAATTTATACATAAAAATAAGCGGCTGTTTTAGCAAGTGAGAAAAAATTGGCGCAGCTTATTTTGAAGCCCCTAATTTTGTCCTCCAATCAAAAGCGAATGAAAAAGATATTTAAGGCAGCCGGCGTTTTTGCCATTTGTATTTATTGTACTGCCTGTAACAATACAGAAAGCAATGCTGACACGTCTTCCATCCCTACACAAGAAAAGCAACTGAGAGATTCTGTCAGTAAGTATCCTGATTCTTTGCTGTTGAAAGAAAACCTGATACAATATTTCAGGGAAAACAGCAACTACGGCCAGGCCATTGCCGAAACTGAAAAAGCTATTCAAAATAACAGCGGCAGTGCAAGGTTGTGGGATATAAAAGCCACTTTATATTTTTTGAATAAAGATACCGTAAATGCCGCCAAAGCCTTTGAAAAAGCGATTGCCATTGAGCCCCAGGCTGTTTATAAAATTTCGCTGGGTTTAATCTATGCACAAACAAAAAACGCTACCGCTCTAACACTTGCGGATGATTTATTAAAAGATTCATCGACAAAAGCAGGTAAGCAAGCGCAATTCATAAAAGGATTTTATTACTCTTACCTGGGCGATTATCAAAAAGCCATTTCCTTTTTCAACACCTGCCTGGCAATGGACTATACCTATACTGATGCCTACAAGGAAAAAGCGATTTGTTTGTACAATCTTACCAAATACAAAGAGGCTATTGAGTCGTTAGAAAAAGCGGTGGCTTTACAAAGTACCTACGACGAAGCTTACTATTGGCTGGGACGCTGTTATGAAAAAATAAATCAACCCAAAGATGCTATTATGAATTACCAGGCAGCTATACAAATTGACCCAGACTATGCAGAAGCGAAAGACAGGCTTGCAAGGTTAGGGATGAAGTAATTTTAAAATAAAGATTAAACAACAAGCCTTTACAATGCTAACCTGCTGGATTTAATAAAAAAGTATTTTAAACCTGTATTTAATTGGGTGCACTTAACTTTGTAATCAGGTTTCACATCAGACCTTAAAAAATAAATATACTATGGCTCTTATCGCTCCTTCTCTTCTCGCTGCAGATTTTTTACAATTACAAAATGAATGCGATATGCTTAATGAAAGCGAGGCTGATTGGTTTCACCTGGATATTATGGACGGAAGATTTGTGCCCAATATTAGTTACGGACCAATGCTGGTAAATTTTTTCAGAAAAACCACCACGAAAACCTGCGACGTTCACCTGATGATTGAAGAACCTGAGCGGTATACACAGGCATTTAAAGATGCGGGTGCCGATATTTTGACAGTGCATTATGAAGCCTGCATCCATTTACACCGCAATATTCAGCAAATAAAAAGCCTGGGCATGAAAGCGGGTGTAGCATTGAATCCGCATACACCTGTTGAATTGCTAAAAGATGTATTGCAGGATATTGATATAGTATTGCTAATGAGTGTAAATCCAGGATTTGGCGGACAATCTTTTATACCACATACTATTAATAAAATAAAGCGGATGCGTGAAATGATTGATGAACAATTGCTGAATGTTTCCATTGAAGTAGATGGTGGCGTAACTGTAGACAATGCAAAGCATATCATAGATGCGGGCGCAGATATATTGGTGGCGGGCAGCACGGTATTTAAAGCAAAGGACCCCATAGCAACCATCGCTGCGTTAAAAGCTATTTAAGGGAATCTGCAATTTGAAGCAGTACACCCGCCGATTGTTTTATCCAGCTAGGCTCCTCCCTGTTCCATTTGTATTTTTTGGAAATAATATTTTCAAGCAATTGCTGCCCCATAACAGCCTGGTCTTTGTTGAAAAAACAATCGATCCATTTTTTACTAAGTTTATCTTTATTATTTACTGATATCCCGCCCTGGTACCATTTAAAACAGCTGGGGATTCCATAAAAAGAAATTACCTTTTCGTTTCGGTCGCCATTGTCCTGAAAAAATTTATTGTAAAAAAGAACACATTGAATCACGCGGCTTTTAATTTCGCTGTCTGTTTCTAAATGAGTGGGTTTTATTCTCCATTTATTATTGGTTGGATAAAATGGGTCGTCGCTAACTGTTTTATGCTTTTTACCATCCGCCATATATTTCACTGGTTTATCTTTTCCCGCTTTTAATAACAGGCTTTTAACACCGACGGCATCTATTGTGATGTCTGTTGCTCCACCGTTGTCAAAAACAAGGTGAATGATTTTTGCTTTTTCATCCATTTTCCATTTACCCGTTTTCATATTGTCCCGTGGGTTTTGCACCATCACCCCATCATCAAAAAAGGTGTACCCACGAAAAGGTATTTCAAGATCACCATTACCGGTACCGCTATTTAAAATTCCATCATCTACATCCTCTTTGTTTTCCCAACGCTGACAAAGTAATTGTGAGATACTGTTGCCGGAAGACATGTATTCCAGTGAGGGAGCAATACTGTCAGCAACTATTTTTTTTTGAGCCGTTTTACCGCCTTCATCATTGCAACTACAAAACAAGACAGCGATCACAAAAGCAACGGATAACGTATTTTTCAAAGTATTTTTTTTCAAAATTAATGAGAAGCTGTCAAATTAAAACCCGTCGCCTGATTAAAACATAAAATATTTATCTTCATGCA
>JANYFI010000690.1 GCA_025362765.1 Ferruginibacter sp.
GCTGGCGTGGTCTAACAGGTATGTAGTTACCTCTTTTTGCGAGCAATGACTGGTAGGGGATGTCAGCTTACGAAAATGAACACCATAAAATATTTTACCTTCCGCCAATAATAAAATAAAACAAAATTATGTTGAAATTGCTCGTTTCGATTGTAACATCAGGTATCCTGTTGCCGGCCTTTGCTGCTAATATCAATATTTATGTATTACCTGGCGGAAGCGGGAATGGTTCAGCGCAAGCGCCCACTACTTTACAAAAAGCAATAGCCATGCTGCCCGGTTTAAAGAAATCAAACCCAAAAGGCACCATTACTATTTTTCTCAATGATGGAACATACAACCTGGACCAACCGATCCTGATGACACCTGAAAATGGTGGCACCGGTGAATTGCAAATTATTTTTAAGGCTATGCCAAATGCGCATCCTGTGGTAAGTGGCGGACAACAAATTTTTATGCAGGGAACCAACATTTTATCTGTAAAAGTTCCGCATGCTGATAGCACAAAACCTTTTGATTTGTACATCAATGATAAAAGAGCCGTAAGGGCAAGAACACCGAATATTGATCATTATTTCACGCTGGGAAAAGTAATCAATGTTCCCGATAGTCAACATGAATTACGATTCACACAGCAAATTCAAATGCCATTAACGGAGTTTAAAACACTCGCATCATTACCTGCAAATGATGTGCAAAAAGTTTGGTTCAATATGTATCACAAGTGGGATAATACTATGCGGACCATTGATTCATTAAATCCGCTTAATAACTCATTTTATTCAACCGGCGTTATAAATGGCGATTGGGCATTAATAGATAAACCAGCGCTGTTTTATGTTGAAAATTATCCCGCTGCATTAGACACCACCAACGAATGGATACAGCAAAATGATACGATTAAATATATCCCGGGCGAAAATGTAAATGCAAAGGAGGCCGTCATCCCCGTGTTGGAAAAACTACTGATTATACAAGGTGATTCAACGCATCCCGTAGAAAATATGTTGTTTGAGGGCATCGCATTTAAATATTGCAATTATCTTTTTAAGGGCTACGAAGCATACCAGGCCGCCCAGGAAATTGATGCGGCTATAATGGTTGACAATGCGCAAGGTATTCGCTTCAACCATTGCGAAGTTGCACATACCGGGCAATACGCCCTTTGGTTAAGAAAAGGAGTGCAGCATTGTGCAATTACCAACAGCTACCTGCACGATTTGGGGGCCGGTGGTATCAGGATTGGGGAAACGGTTATTCGCGAAAACAAGGCTCAATGGACATCTTACAATAAAGTGGACAATTGCATTATACATTCCGGCGGATTGGACTTCCCTTCGGCAGTCGGGATCTTTATCGCTCAATCCGGGAATAATATGATTGCTCATAATGATATCGGGGATTTCAGGTACACCGGTATTTCAGTGGGCTGGGTTTGGGGATATGCGTTTAGCCCTTCGGTAAATAACAAAATAATCTACAACCACATTCATCATATTGGATGGGGTGTATTGAGTGATATGGCCGCCGTTTATACATTGGGTATCTCTAACGGAACGGAAGTAAGCCATAACCGGGTAAACGACATCTATTCTTATGACTATGGTGGATGGGGGCTTTATACAGACGAAGGTTCATCAAATATTTTGCTGGAAGACAACCTGGTATACCATACTAAAACAGGCGGCTTTCACCAGCATTATGGTGAAAATAATATTATAAGAAACAACATTTTTGCTTTTAATAAAAAATTCCAGGCACAGTTCTCAAGGGTGGAAAAACATCACAGCCTGGATTTTAAAAACAATATTATATTAACTGATAAAGGCTATTTATTGCAAGGTGCCTGGCAAACCGGAAACGTCACTCTCGATAGCAATTGCTATTGGAATATGAATAATAAAAAAGTTGCTTTCATTCAATCTACCGGGGCTTATGGCGCTAATCCCGAAAATTATTTCACGTTGAAAGAGTGGCAGCAAAAGAGTGGAAAGGATTTGCATAGCCTCCTGCAGGACCCCGGATTTGTCAATGCAACAGCGTATGATTTTAGATTTAAAAATCGCTCAGCAATAAATAAGATCGGCTTTAAATCCTTTGATATTAATACGGCAGGAGTCACAGGAGCCAGGGCATGGAAAGAATTGGCAAAATTACCTACAACCGTTATTGAAGCATTTAATTCATCCGTTGTTAGAAACATGTTACAATAGATGCAGTTACTTTAAATCCGGATTGTCTGATTGAGTTCCGGCGGAACAGATGGTCTTGTTGCCCAACAACCGAATCGAACGCTAAAAAAGCTGCCACTAAAAATAGTACCTTTCATCAGTGGAAACTTATACCATGTATTGGCTTCAGTTTTACTCACTGGCGCAAGCTTGGTAGAAAAGGCATTGTGAGTTGGCCATGCTTCTGACGGACAACAAAAAGACCTGACAGATAGTGAGCTATATTGCTAATAATCAAATTTCATCAAGGCTGAATTGAAAGAAAACAAAAAGTGCCGGCAGCATTTTAACTATGCAGCAGGGGTGGCTGTTTTGCTGCCCTTACATACAAAAGACTGCACCGTATAATTAACAGCAGTGCAGTCTTTTAAAAAAAGTATTTATCAGGCAAAGAAAGGGGTAACAATAGCTACCACCTGGTCTTTTGTCAGCGGCTCATCAAAAGCTTCGCTGGCTTCATTTGCTGCAATGGCAAAACCATTTAAATTGGTAATTTCAATGCCAGCCTGGGTGGTAAGTTCTTCCCCTGCATAGCTTGCATCAACGGCATGCGTAGCAATACCACTTTGGTTTAACGTGATCCACGGCTGCAGTAATACCCCTGGCGGTACCAGTAAACCACTGCGCCTGCGCATTTCACGCAAATGAGCGGCATGCCTTGCTTCTACAGAGTGAATCTGCAATGCGGCACGCAATACTTCATTACTTGAATATACGTTTGCCGCCTGTCCCTTATAGGCACGTACGCCTGTATCTTCAAAGGTCTGGGCAACTGCCAGCATTACACCATAGTCTGTAAACACAGTAGGGAAGGTTCCTTTTGCAGTAAAATCAAAAGAGGCGGCGGTAAAGCTCACAGGTGTATCACCTAACGATGTTATAACCGATCTTAAAAAAGCCACGTGCGCCACTTCATGGTTTTTTATGGTGGTTAATGCACCCATTGCAGCCGCTGTAGGAATAATACCTGACACTACTGCCTTCTTGTAAAATTCAGATTCAATATACTCCAGCGTAAGGGCGAAATTTAATACATCAGTGATGGCGCTTGTTGGGCTGCCTGCATAGGCTTTGTTAAACATGCCTCCTATTGCTACAGGCAATGCAGCAAGCGATAATTTTCCTGAAAAGTTTAAAAAACTTTTCATAGCGCTACGGCGGGTATCAAGTTTTGCATATACTTCCGGATCTGTTTTTTCTATTTCTTCTATTATGTTTGAAAATTTCATAAAAATAATTTTTAAGAAGTAGGTAAATTAGTTGCGATAATTTTTGTGTAAGTAAAGTTGCCTGCAATGGCAAGTACGTCAGCGGGTTTACGGGCTGCGTCGAGACCATTGGCATCAATTACCGAGCTGTCAGCAAAACTTCCATACTCAAGCATATCCCTGATGGCTGCTGCGTGTCTTGCCTCTACCGACACAATTTTACCTGCAATCAACAGGTAAGTTGTATTTTGTATTAACTCACCGGCTCCATTATACGCAGAAACTCCTAAGTCTTCAAATGCCTTGGCAGCATTCAATACACTTGTACGGCTGTTAAAATTAATGGAAGAAAAGTTTGGTATCAGGCCGCCAATACGTTGATCGCCTATAGCATTTTTAAAAAATTCACGGTGGCCGATTTCATGATCCCTGATATCTTTCAGGTACTCCATTTCTTTTGTTGAAAGGCCGCTGCATGGATTGGCAATTACCTTAGTGTAAAATGCGGCTTCCAATTGCTCAAGGGCATAGGCATAGTTTAATATTCCTATGTCGCCGCTGCCAAGATTTACTACTTCTTTTGGTCCGTCATCTCCGTGTCCATGTCCATGGTCATAGGGTGGAATATTATGCGGGTCTTTTTTACAGGCGGTGCCTAATAAAATTAACGAGGCTGAAAGACCGGCATAGGTTAAAAAGTTTTTACGTGATACAGCATTAACCGGGGGAGTTTCCAAATTAACCAAGTCGCTTGGTTCGCTTACATTTTTTGGCATACAATTTTTTTTATGATGATAAAATAATAAAATACCACAACCAACGGGTTGAATAAAAAGAATGGAATTTGATATAAGACTGAACAAAAAGGAAAAGGCACAGCCTAAAAAAACGGGAATTGATAGAGCGCAGATTAAAAATTATCTTAAAACATTTGTCGCTGCAGCAACGGATATGTTAAGTATATCTTGAGTTACGTAATAAGGATTTTACTGGATTTACTTTTTTAAAAAAAAGTTAAAATAGGTTACTGCCTTGTAAATGTCCAGGTTTTATTCAATCAGGGCATTTGCATAAACTGTCGCTCAATGATCATTGAAGTTTGTAAAAAAATATTCTTGAAATGGAGCCATTGTCTTAAAAAAATTTCAGCAAAAGCATCGACAGTAATTAAAAGCAACGTGCGGTATAAAGTTACCTCCAGACTATGTTGCTTTTGGCATGTTTTGATATTTTAAAATCACGGGAGATGTTGAAACCAAAATAAATATCCCCTTTGCTCCAGCTACCAGCGGTTTGCGTTAAATATTGCGATTCTACCATGCTTTGTGAATTACTAAGTACCAATTGAAAAACATGGCCACCTGTTTCAATATCGTATCCCAGTGAAAAAGAATTTTTTGCCTTAGTAGAAACAACCTGGTTATCGGGTAAATAATTGTATTCAATATTAATACTCGAACGCTTCGTTACTTTCACCCGCAAACCGCTCCCGATAACAAACAGATTGCTTTTATCATACACTGTTGGTACAAGGTTATAATGTAAATACGTGGGAACAATTTGTAAAGACAGCCTGCGGTTTATTTTTTTTGCAATCAACAGCTGGCCTGTGTAAGCCGTTCTGTAATTGGCATTGAGGTAAGGCTTATCAGGTATTTTCTGCGTGTAGTTGCAAATGGTTCCCAATACACTTACCGATACCGGTATTTTGCCGGAACCATCTGTTTGCCGTAACAATTTATATTTCAGGTAGCCATCAAATGTTTTCAAATAAGAACTTCTGCCAACACCTGCCGCCAGGCGGTCAGTAATTCCATAATCAAAACCCAACCGTAACGTGGCATTATCTAGGCCAAAAAAATTGTACGACCCGCTATTTAACTGGCCAAACCGGTGTTGTATCACAAAGCTCAAAGCGCCTTTGGCCGGTTGCTCTATAGTTTGCATATTCACTATATGGGTAGCTTTAAAAGTACCTGTAACGTATGTTCGCTTTGCATTTGAATACAATGAATCATTCAGCATATTTAGCAGCGTACTATCCTGGGCATTTGCATACTTTATTCCTGTTACAAAAATCAGCAGGCATAAAATCGATTTGATTGGCATATTATTTTATTTAAGGTTACAATCTATTTGCACATTTACACTTATTGCTTTGGCTATTTTATCCCTTACAAGAGCAGGGATACTAATATTATAATCTTCGGGCTTTATTTTGAACATTGACTTTGCCAGAATTTTTTTTTCTTTTACTTCTAATGTTGCAGGCTCTTCTATTGATTTTGTTATACCATGCATAGTAAGATTGCCCTTTACCATTACATTATATATTCCGTCTTTATTAAGCTGCACATCACCGGTATACGATCCTGAAAAACTTGCTTTGGGGTATTTATCACTTTCCATATAGTTCTCGTTAAAGTGCTCCTGCATTAATTCCCTTGGAAATAGAAATCCTTTTATCAATAAAGTAAAAGCGATATTTTTTTTTGCGGCATCTATTACGGCATACACCTGATTATTTTCTGCATTGATATCTTCCAAAGGCATTTTAGAATAAAATCCAATAACGCCCGTCCGTGTTAGATATAACTGACTATATCCGGTAAAAGACATAATTGTCAGTAAAGAAAAAGTCAATAAAAGCGCTTTCATATTCTCAGATTTAGTGTGACCAATTTGTTTAATTATTTTTTGATCCCTGGTTTACCCAGGCAATGATTCGGTTGATTTCGCAAGCTGATATTTTTTGTGCCTGACCGTAAGGCATGGGAATATATCCGGGTGCATGGGTAACATTGCCAACTAAATAACCATTGTTGGCCCATTTTGAAAGATTTACATATCCTTCAAGTAATATGCCGCCGCTACCTCCGGTATTGCCAGCGCCGTGACAACGATAGCAATTGGTTTGTAGAATAGCCACTATATCAACACTGTACTTTACATTAGTTGTGTCGCAATTATTTATTGGAAACATGTCTTCGCTTTTTTTAGTACAGGAAACCATTATAGTAATTATAGCGAACATTATTGCCACACAAATACCAGTATATTTTTTCATCAGCGTATTATTTGATAGTGAAGTTGTATGTGCATTATTTTATAACGCAGTCAGAAAGATTGATGTCCATTAAAAATCCAGAGCACTTACCTTTAATAATAACCACGGCTCCTTTCAATGGCGGCTTAATTATTTCTCTATTTGTAGCGATACTGCAATTGATACCTCCAGTTTCCCCGCCTTTAAGCTGTATACTTAGTGTAGTGTCAGTTTGCTGAGTGGATTCAACAACTCCTTTTACCTCAATTACTTTATCTAAAAATTTTGCATTGGCTTTTATTTCATCCTGTTGATAAGTAGTATAAAAATCAATGGCGGTAATAGTGAGTGCAGGCTGTATATTTTTAAGGTTAGGCCTCGTTTTTTTAAAAAAGAAGATGCCTGTTACTATAGCGCTTGTTGCAGCTATTGTGATTATAAGAAGAATCTTTTTTTTCATTTTGCAGTTATGTTGGCTTTAAAAGAAAACTGCCGGCTTAATTGCTTTTTTAAAACAATGTAGTCTTCAGTTAGCTGTTCCTGGTTTACATACGGGTATTGTCTGCAAATAGTTTTACTTCGGCTCGGGTGGTATCAATCTTTATCAAACACATCCTGCAACATACGCTGCCAAATCAATAAGCATAAAGTTTCAGGAGATAATTATCTGCTGCTGCGGGTCGTGTTACGAACTACTCTCCGCAATAACTGCAGCCATTAATTTTTTATGAAAACATAATAAATTTGATCACGTTGTTGAACGGAAAAGAAACAGTGTAGAGGTTTTTTTTAAAATTTACCGCAGGTACTCTTAAAAAGATGTTATCGTGCAACAATGCTGAATGGTGGGGGTGTGCAGCAAACGTACACAAAAAACAATATAAATTTTAGCCAGGATATTTATTGGCTGTACATAATTACAGCAGGCACGTGATGTTATAAAAGCTAAAAACGTTGATTTTTTAAAAGATGTCCAGGAAGGCTTTTACCGTTGAAGCATAATTCGTGCGCATGGAAACCTCAATGATAAAAAAAAGGTGAAGCCAGACCGACTTCACCTTTCAAATAAAAATTTAGTAAATTACTGTACCACAATTTTCGCTGTTACATCCCTGCTTCGTAAAAAATATAAGCCACTGGCGTAGTTACCCAGGTCAAGTAGTTGTAATCCGGGTGTGTATTTAATTTTCTTCATCAGTATCCCGCTGGCATTAAAAAGCGAAAGGGTAGTGGGCTCATTAACCAGTACCTGAAATTCTCCTGATGATGCGCTGTTGTTTAGCAACTTAAACGATTGTATATGGTCTTCTACCTTCAATAACCTGGTGTCACTATAACTTATTTTATCATTGATATCTGTTTGCAGTAACCGGTAATAATTATTGCCTTTGGCCGGGTGCTGTTGTACATAGCTATAGTTCTTTGTAGTGTTACTGTTGCCCGCTGCGTTTACTATTGCCAGGTCGTGCCAGTTTATGCCATCACCACTATTTTGTACTGTAAAATTTTTTGTGTTTTGTTCGCTT
>JANYFI010000707.1 GCA_025362765.1 Ferruginibacter sp.
GAGACATTTCACACCGCCCTGCAATATTTCAGCTATGCGTTGGCGGGCATTCCTTATATGGGTGTTGGCAGAAATTTGAGTTATAAAAAAACGATCTTTTTCCGCCATAAAGGCTTTTCGGCACACAACAATGTGCCCAGCGGAGATGATGATCTTTTTATAAACACTGCCGCAAACAAATCGAATACAAAAATTAATATTGATCCCGACAGTTTTACTTTAAGCGAGCCCGTAACTACCTGGGCAAAATGGATTAAGCAAAAAAACCGGCATTATACCACCGGGAAATATTACAAACCGGCGCATAAATTTTTACTAGGACTTTACTCTTTTACACACTTTGCATTTTTTCCACTACTGGTGATCAGTTGTATTTTTTTTAGCTGGAAACTGACCTTGCTGATATTTGCTATCCGTTTTATTATCCAGTCGTTTGTATTTTACCCTGCGATGAAAAAGTTACAGGAACAAGATCTTTACCGATGGCTGATATTGTTTGATATCTGGATGTTTGTTTACTACTTGATGTTTTCAATTGCATTGATAAAAAAACCAAAGCAAGTGTGGAACTAAGTCATACTGCATGGCTTGTCTCCTCATTATAAAGCGATCTGCATTCGCTCAATAAAAAATCAACAATCATTATTTGTATGGAAATACTCACCACATATTTCACTGATTTTACTGATACACAATTAAAGCAGTTTGCCGCCTTAAAAATTTTGTACCAGGATTGGAATGAAAAAATCAATGTAATTTCCCGCAAAGACATGGATAATTTTTATGAACACCACGTGCTGCATTCTCTCGCTATAGCAACGCAATTTGAGTTTCAAAAAAATACAGAAATAATGGACCTGGGTAGTGGTGGCGGGTTCCCCGGTATTCCACTGGCTATTTTTTTTCCGGATACGCAGTTTCATTTGGTTGACAGCATCAATAAAAAATTAAAGGTGGCCAGTGAAATTGCCGCAGCGATAGGTTTACAAAATCTAACTGTGCAGCATACGAGGGCGGAAGATATTAAAAACAGGAAATTTGACGTGGTAGTATCAAGGGCTGTTGCACCGCTAAAGGATTTGTGGTGGTGGGCAAAACCCTTGCTGAAAAAAGGCGTTTCACCTAACGGATTGATTTGCCTGAAGGGAGGTGATCTTACAAAAGAAATAGCTGAGAGTAACTGCCGGCCAAGGGTGTGGGAAGTTGAAAAAATTTTCCCGGAACCATTTTTTAAAGAAAAATTTTTACTGCATGTTCCTTTGTAAATAGCAACATTAACACATTAATGAAGGTGAGTTGAAGTAGTTGGTTCATTCCAAAAAAGATGGATTGTTGATATTACAAATTGTATTAAAAGATCAGTATATACGCTCAACTATTCCGAATGTAAGCACAATAGTTGCTGCACATTCTGCGCCGTTTTGAATTAGCTCTCCCATGTAATCTCTTTAAATCATCCTTTATAATATCTTTGAAGGAATTTATGATTAAATATATTGTAGTAATTACAGCCATCATGTTATTGCCGGTTATACATGTATATGCGCAAACCTGTAATAACCTGGGGCAAAACCCCGGTACCGCATTTCCTGTATGCGGCACCGATACTTTCACGCAGGGATCTGTACCCATCTGCGGTGGAAAGAGTGTGCCTGGACCATGCCCTAATATTGTTTTAGCCGATCTTAATCCCTACTGGTATAAATTTACCTGCTTCGCCGCAGGTTCGCTGGGTTTTGTTATTTCACCAGTAAACAATACTGACGATTATGACTGGCAGCTGTTTGATGTTACCAATAAAGACCCGGCCAACCTGTACACTGATGTAAGCATGTTTGTTGCCTGCGACTGGAGCGGAGACCCCGGCAACACCGGCGCCAGCGCCGCAGGCACTTCCCTTCAACATTGTGACGGATATGGCGTACCCCTTTTTAGCAGCATGCCCACTTTAATTGAGGGACACCATTATATTTTGTTGGTAAGTCATTTTTCCGGCGGTGCACAAAGTGGGTATACACTAACATTCGGCGGCGGATCCGCCAACATAACCGATCCCGTTGATCCGCATTTGTCTGCCGCCCGTGCAGCCTGCGACGGTTCCGCAATTTCTATAAAGCTCAATAAAAAAATGAAATGCGGCAGCCTCAATGCAGACGGCAGTGATTTTACGCTGCTCCCTGCCACCGTACCAATCATTGGTGCCACTGGTATTGGCTGTTCCAGTAGTTTCGATATGGACTCTGTGGTATTAAAACTGGGTGGGTTTCTTGCTCCCGGAAATTATAAAGTAACCGTAAGAGCCACCGAAAATTTACTGGATAACTGTGATAAAATGTTACCCTCTGGTGATACCCTTAACGTAACGGTTTACCCATTGATACCAACGCCTTTTGACAGCCTGGAAAAAGTTGCGTGTGCACCTGATGTGCTGCGGCTGGTTTTTCGCGACCCAATGAAATGCAGTTCCATTGCTACGGATGGCAGCGACTTTTTAGTGACCGGCACAAGTGCTGTAAATGTAGTTGCCGCAGCCGGCATTTGCAACAGTGATGGCCTTGCGGACATTATTGAAGTAAAATTATCTACGCCTATTCAACAGGCAGGTAACTTTCAAATAAAACTGCAAACCGGCAATGACGGAAACAGCATTATCAATGAATGCGGAAAAGAAACGCCACCTGGAGTTGCTATCTCATTTACTACAAAAGATACTGTGTCCGCAGTGTTTACTACCAGTATCCGGTACGGCTGCGTTACTGATACCGTACTTTATAGCCATGATGGAAAAAATGGAGTGAATAATTGGGCGTGGACATTTGATAACACCATCAATAGCAATGCCCAAACCAACCCGGTTTTTTATACTGTCTTTGGTCAAAAAGATGCTACACTAATTGTTAGCAATGGCACTTGCAGCGACACAGCCACCGCTTCACTGTTGCTCAACAATGCCATCAACGCCGCCTTTGAATCTACACCCGTGGTATGCCCAGGCGATCCTGCGATTTTTGTAGATAAAAGTAGTGGAATTCTAAATAACCAATGGCTTTGGGATTTTGGAAACGGCGCCACAAGTACTGCACAATCTCCTGCCAATCAATATTACCCTTTGTCTGATAATATCCACGACGTTTTAGTTCGGTTAGTTATAACCAATAGCATCGGATGTAAAGACACCGCTATCAACACTATCACCGTTGCGGGCAATTGTTATATCGCTGTGCCAAAAGCATTTTCACCCAACGGAGATGGATTGAATGATTACCTGTATCCAACCAATGCCTATAAAGCGAAAGACCTTATTTTCAGGGTGTATAATCGTCCGGGCCAACTAGTGTTTGAAACAAGGAACTGGATGAATAAATGGGATGGTACGTTTAAAGGAAACCCGCAGGATCCTGGTACGTACATATGGATATTAAACTACACAAATATTGACACCGGCAAAAAAATATCATTAAAAGGATCTACCGTTTTATTGCGATAATTTACTCAAAAAAATTGCTGAAAATTTGAGCTGCCATTCTTAATCCTGGCTCACCACCATTTTTTGTATTCCCTATTTTTATATGCGGGCAGGTTAAAGTGTCAATCGTCCTGATGCTTAATTATGTATCAAAAATACCAACTCATAGTCTGTTGAATAGGCTTGGTATATAATAACAAATTATTTTTTACCCGGCAGGATAATTTTACACTTTATTCACGTAAATATAATGTATGAAATTAAGAGGATTTATGTTGTTTGCTTTATTAGCTGCTTACTTTATGGGCACTGCACAAAAAAAAGAGTACGGAATTTCCGCAGCCATCAACCTTAGTAATATTGACGGAACGGGCATGGCGGCAAAAAGCCAGACGGGTTTTGAGGCGGGTGCTTTTGCCATTGTGCCGCTAACAAAAAAGGTAAGCTTGCAACCCGAAGTTTTATTTAACCTGTTACAGGTAAGCCGCAGCAGTAATTTCAGTACTTATTATGTAGATGGAAATAATCCTGCATCAGCCGTTGCGTTTAACCTGGGTTATGTAAGTGTACCTATTTTGGTGAACTACGCACTGTCGGATAAAATAACCGTCAACGCAGGTCCGCAATTTAATTTGAAGGTATACACAAATGAACAGTTGATGTATAGCGTAAAAGCTTTTAAAAGCAGTGATGGCGGCATCAGGGCAGGAATTCAATTTCACCCGTCCAATACATTTAATTTATTTGCCAGCTATTATTACGGTTTAGCGAATATCAATGCGATTGACAACCGCTATCAGTGGAAAAACCGGCAGTTCCAGATTGGCTTTAATGTAGCCGTTTTTACCGCTAAATAACTATTGCAACCAAGGTACTATCTAATATAAATCCCTTTCCTCCTCTTCAAATTTTTGCAGGGGGAAAGGGATTTTTTTAAATTGGCGCCTTTCATTTTTACCGCTAAGCTTTTTATTATTTTTACCTCAAGTATCTCCAGCCCGGGAATGACGTGGAGGAACAAACAATAGCCTTGCGTTATCGGGCAAGTTGCCAGGTTCTAATAACATGTCCCTGTATTGTTTTCTTGTAAGTGTTGTGCTAATTGTAGTGTAAGTAATCACCAGGCACAGGAAGCCTTGCGCATCTTGCTCACGCTTATTCCTGCGCCTGCTTTGTAAATTATTTTAAGCATCTCATTAATGCAATCAGCCCCATTGGCGCAAGCAGCTCCCCAAACTGATGAATTCCCGCATTTTGCGCAAGACTTTAGGGTAAGCAATATGCGTTCGCTATCCCTGTGCCATGCTGGGTTATCGGGCGCAGGAATGAGGCAAGGCAACGGCTGATGGCTTTCCTGTGCCGACCGAATCGCCAGGTATTACTATTTTTCTCCCCATGTCGTTTAATTAAAGATAGCTGATATT
>JANYFI010000718.1 GCA_025362765.1 Ferruginibacter sp.
CCACCTTTTGAATTAAAAAATCAAGCACTTCTTTTACCACATCTTCATAGATAACATTTTGCTGCATGGTTTCGGGACTGCCCTTTGTGTGCATGCATATATATGGAACCTGCAAAGCGGCTACCGTTTTTATCATAGCAGTATCCATATTACCCGAACTAATGTCATTTACAATCGCAACACCAGCATTCACTGCGGCAATAGCTACTTCGCTATAGTAAGTATCAATTGATAAAATAATTTCGGGATATTTATCTGTCAGTATTTTAATGAGCGGTAATACTCTTGCCATTTCTTCTTCAGCCGTAATTCTAACGCTTCCCGGCCGGGTACTTTGTCCGCCAATATCCAGTATGTCCACGCCTTCACTTACCATTCTGTCAGCCAGGGTTACAATGCCTTCGAGGCCTTTCTCCAGGTTTTGGTTATAAAAAGAATCAGGCGTAGCATTTACAATGCCCATCACCAGTGGCTTTTCAAGTGACAATAATTTTCCTTTACAGTTAAGTGTGTACATCAGGCAGAAACAAGTATTTTTGACAAGTAACAAAAGTAGATACATTCAGCAAACAATGAACACAAACGAGCAGTACGACGCGGCAATCAAAACCTGTGAAGACATTTTTTTAAAAAAAACAAAAGACTATGGCACGTCCTGGCGGGTATACCGAACTATTTCCGTAGTTGACCAGATTTATATTAAGGCTAAAAGAATCCGCACCATACAGGAAAAAGGTGAACAGAAAATTGGCGACGATATTTTAAGTGAATTTAAAGGCATTTTAAATTATGCCATTATCGGGTTGATACAATTAGATAAGCAATCAGACGAAACAGAAGACATGCCGGTGGAAGAAGTGACGGTTTTGTATGACCAGAAAGTGGCCCTTGCCAAAAAATTAATGCTTGATAAAAACCATGATTATGGCGAAGCATGGCGCGAAATGAGCCAGGAAAGTTTTGCAGACCTTATACTGGCAAAGCTTTTACGCATCAAACAAATTTTGATAAATAAGGGGGAAACGATTATAAGTGAAGGTATTGATGCTAACTATTTCGACATGTTGAATTACGCAGTTTTTGCGCTGATATTAATAACCGAAGGAAAACATTCAACGTAAATAATAATAATAAACAATCTGTAGATATAATCGTTAGCATTTAAAAATTATGAAAGCAAGCGTTACCATTTCAAGAATTTTAGTTGGTGTGCTATTTATTTTTTCAGGCCTGGTAAAAGCCATTGACCCTTTAGGATTAACCTACAAAATGCAGGAGTTTTTTGAAGTATGGGGGAGGGAAGGTTACTTTACTCTTCTAATGAACTGGATGTACAACCATTCGTTTTTATTTTCCATCATAATGATAACACTTGAAGTGGTGCTGGGTGTTGCACTGCTTACGGGCTTCTATAAAAAGATTACGTTGCGTATGCTGCTTGCGCTTATGATCTTTTTTACTTTTTTAACAAGCTACGTGTTGTTCAGTGGTAAAATAGCTACCTGTGGCTGTTTTGGCGACTGCATTCCGCTTAGCCCCATTCAAACATTTACAAAGGATATCATTCTTTTATTGCTTATCATATTCCTGTCGTTTAAGCAACAATATGTGGAACCTTTTGGCCGGGATGGGTTACCGCTGATATTGGTATTGGTTAGTATTATGGCTGTTTGCCTTTTACAGATGTATGTATTGAAACACCTGCCTTTAACAGATTGCCTGCCTTATAAAAAAGGAAACAATTTGCTTGAATTGCGAAAAATGCCTGCCAATGCCATACCCGATCAGTTTACTTATAATTTTGTGTACAAAAAAAATGATGTAAGCAAATCGTTTGGCGCCAATCAGTTGCCAGATAGCACGTGGACTTATGTAGACCGCAAACAAACGCTTGTAAAAAAAGGTTCCAATAATGTACCCCTTATCAATGATTTTTCTTTGACAGATTCTTCCGGAACAGATGTTACTGAAACAGTGCTGGCACAACCGGGAACATACTATCTTTTCTTTTTAAAGGATATTGAAAGTAATTTCGCAAACTGGCAGGCAGCTTTTGCAGTAGTACATCAAAAAGCATTGCAACAGGCCAGGCCACTCTATATTGTTACAGCGGATGTAAGCAAAGCCACCGAATTTTTTAACAGCCAAAATCATTATGGATTGCCAATCTTGTCCTGCGATGCCACTGCTATAAAAACGGCTGCCAGAGCTAATCCTACGTTATTTTTACTGAAAGGCCCCGTAGTACAGGGCAAGTGGAGTTGGGCTGACATGGATAAAGCCACCAACAATTAATACGCACGATAAAACCGTGAACACAATTATAAAAAAAATAGTCTATTCATTTTTTGTACTACTCGGTGTAGTGGTGCTTGTGTTCATTATGTTCCAGGGTTTTGGAGATCCGGCAAGGCTCATCGTTGGCCAAACCGGCGACAAAAAAACAATGGATAATATCCGTAAAGATTTATACCTGGACCAGCCCAAATGGAAGCAGTTTCTTTTTTATCTCAATGATGTAAGTCCACTCTGTGTTCATTCAAAAGCGGATATTGACAAGAAACAGCTGAAAGGTATTTTTG
>JANYFI010000778.1 GCA_025362765.1 Ferruginibacter sp.
CTGCTTTTTTACCGGCTGTAAAACGGTTACTGGCATGCATAAAGGAAGCTACAAATGAACCTGCCGTAGAATTTTTTATTTTCATGTTATTCGAGTATTTATTGAAATAATATCCGAAAGATCATGCATACTAAAATTGCAATCAATAACCCATTGGGTGATTTATGAAATCAGGAAAGGCCTTGTTGAATAGCTTTGCTTATTGCTTCGCTGCGGCTTGTAACGTGCAGTTTTTTGTAGATATGCTTTGCGTGGGTACGCACGGTTTCGTGGCTGATGAAAATTTTTTCTGCAATGCTGATATAGTTATTGCCTTCCACCATTAATTTCAGTAACTCTTTTTCTCTTGGTGTAAGATTGTAATCGTTGTTGTGCGGCGCAATAAGCAAAACATTTTTATTGCAAAAAAAGCCAAGTAATTTTTTTGCTACAAAAGCATTTATGGTAGCACCGCCCTTATATACTTCGGTAATGGCTTCCAGGTATTTAACCGGAGGGTCGTTTTTTAAAATATAACCGGAGGCTCCGGCCATAAGGGCATGAAAAATTTTATCGCTGTCATTAAAAATGGTTTGTATCAACACTTTTATTTCAGGAAATGTGGTGGTAATTTTTTTTGTAATTTCTATTCCGCTAAGCCCAGGCATTTCTATGTCCATTAATATCACATCCGGCTGACTTCTTTTTATATCCAGCTCCCACTGGTTTCCACCTGCAAGCACGGCACAGCAATTGAAGCCGTCAGTTCCATTCAATATGGCCTCCAGCGCATCCCTGAATAATTTATTATCTTCAAATATGGCAACCTGTATTTCCATATAGCTTCTATTTAATTTTTACTGGGTATTTATTGTCTGATAAACTATAAATATACATGCTGCTAATAACAATAGATATACCTCATCAGGTGATTTTTATTTGCAGGGCAACTGTGCAGCCTGCGGCGTGCCCGGATTGTACCGTAAGCTTTGCGCCAATACCATCAGCCCGTTTTTGCATATTCTCCAATCCATTGCCCCGCTTTACCATCAATACGTCAAAACCTTTGCCATTATCACCTACACTAATTTCCAGTTGATCGCCTGTTTCTTTTACCATCAGTTGCAGCATTGTGCCATCGCTATATTTTACTGCATTATTAATAGCTTCTTTCAAGAGTAAATAAATATTATGGCGGTTTTCTATTGGCAGATTAATTTGTTGTAACAAAGAAGAACAGCGTACCTGAACGTGCATATTTTTTGAACCAGCCATCATAAAAGCATACTCCTCCAGCTTTTCAAAAAGATTTTGTAAGCTTTCCCGGCGTGGATTTATAGACCATACGATATCATTGAGGCTGCTTATCATTTCTTGTATACTCTGCTGCATAACCAGCAAAGATTTGTTTAACTGCAGTGGCTCATGGGCCACAGACTGCGCCTGCGCCATATAGCTGTACATACTGATACCGCTTAAAGTAGCGCCAATATCGTCATGCAGCTCCTTGCTAATCTGGTTACGGACTTTTTCAACAGCCAGCTGGCTTTTTAATTGTTGTGTAGCCAGCTCTTTTTCCTGGTCATTCCACCGCTTTAGGAGTGCTAGTTGAAAGAGAATAATATCAATCAGCATACCCATCTTTATGACTGCTAATGGATATTTATCTAATAGCGTATCATTACTACCGGCATTGTATCTTATCGTAAGAATGACTGTAACAATGATACAGAAAAATGTTATAAGCATGCTATAAATGATAAGCGATTTATATCCTTTTTCCTTATAGTTTAGAATTAAAACGAGTATGCAGAAAGGGCCATTAATTAAATGACCTGCATAAAAGATAGCATTTGTTTGCCAACCCAAAAATAAAAAAACTACAAAAAGTAAGTAAAGTGATGGAATGATATAAAGTGTAGTAGAATAAACCTTCCTGACATAAGGATATTGCTCAACTGTATCACTAAAAATTTCTTTGAGAAAAAGGAGATATACAAAAACCATAGACAGGAAGAGGAGAAAATTTATATACAGGTAAATGGTAGAACTAAAAACAATACGTTCATCAATACCAAGAAATAAATTGGGAGAATTTAACAGAAAATAAATTCCGGTGATTAGGTTAAGTAAAGTATAATACAGAACGTCTTTTTTTCCGGATATAAAATAAACCATCGCAAAAAAGGCGACCTGGAAAAACATAATGCCTTGAAAAAAAAAGTAAAATTTCTCCATAAAAAAACATTTCAATGATTTTATATGCTCCTAAGTAAAGCTATGTTTTTTGGCTTAAAAAAACAGTATACCCAATTCAAGTTGTTATCTATGCTAATTACTTTATTCATGGGGAATCCTGCTATGAAGATCAGTATTTTTAATGGTAAGTTTGTTAGAGGCAGAAGTTTGTATTTTGCTTCCGTGGTTGGTAAACTCTTCAACCCCAAGGTTGGTGGGGTACCGCCCACTGCTGACTACTCTGCTGGCGTGCTCACCAGCCAGTGACATCCGGGCTATCGGATTTGAAATGCGCCCTTGTATTAATTGTTTGTGTTAAAAAATAAGGATAGTTTACTTTTGTATAAATTATTCAACACATGCTCGCTCAAGAGTTGAAATCAGCAGCAGAAAAAATTAGATTCGACGCATTATTTGAGTATGCTTCCCTTGGTATATTGATTGTTAACAACCACGGTGAAATTATATTAGCCAATGCATTTTTGCTTACGCAATTTGGATATAGCAGCGCAGCCGAAATAGTAGGTAAGCCACTGGAAACGCTTATTCCCAAAAGATTTCATCATACCCATGTGCATGACAGAAATGATTACATGCAAAAGCCCGAGCGACGGCCGATGGGTATTGGTATGGATTTGTTTGCAGCAAGAAAAGATGGATCAGAATTTCCGGTGGAAGTAAGTTTAAATAATTATGAAACAAGCGGAGCTTCCTTTGTAATTGCTTTTGTGAGTGATATTACCAAACGAAAAGAAATTGAAAACGTTACCATCCGGCAAAAGGAACAACTGGCGCTCATCAACAAAAAAATAGAACAATTTAACAACGACCTGGAACGGGAAGTGGTATTACGCACCAGCCAGTTGCAGGAAACGTTGAGTGAGCTGCAGATTTCGAGGGAAGAATTAATGAATTCCCTTAGCAAGGAAAAGGAACTTGGCGACCTAAAAAGCAGGTTTGTATCAATGGCGTCACATGAATTTAGAACCCCACTCAGTACCATTCTGTCATCGGCCTCACTGGTATCAAAATATATAAAGGAAGATGAACAGGATAAAAGAGATAAACATATCAACCGTATTAAATCTGCTGTAAGTAACTTAACCGATATACTGAATGACTTTCTGTCCATCGGTAAAATTGAAGATGGAAAATTGACGGCGCATTTTGCTGAGTTCAATATTAAAGATATCATTTGGTCGGTTTGCAATGAAATAGGTGGCATTGCAAAAGCGGGACAGCGCATTGTTTATGATCACAAGGGTGATGAGCTGGTGGTATTGGACCCTTCATTATTTCGGAACGTGTTGATTAACTTGCTATCCAACGCTATTAAATTTTCTCCGGAAAATGGAACCGTTGCAGTGAAAAGTGAATTGACCAGTACTCAAATAATGCTGGAAGTTAAAGATGGAGGAATCGGCATTTCCGAGGATGATAAAAAGCACCTGTTTGAACGTTTTTTCCGGGGCGCCAATGTAACAAATATTCAGGGTACGGGATTAGGGCTGCATATTGTTGAAAAATATGTGGAATTAATGAACGGAAATATTGAATGCAAAAGTGAACTCGAAAAAGGTACGTCGTTTTTGATTTCTTTTGATATCCATGCGGCAGGTAAGCGATAACTAATTATCTTACAAATATTAAAATTGAGAATTGTATGCGCAGAGTATTATTGATTGAAGACAATGACGAGATAAGGGAAAATACTGCGGAAATTCTTGAGCTGGCCAGTTATAAAGTTGATACCGCCCCCAATGGAAAACTGGGTGTTGAAATGGCGCTCCAAAACATTCCCGATTTGATTATATGCGATATCATGATGCCGGTGCTGGATGGTTATGGCGTATTGCACTTATTACGTAAAAATGAAACGCTTAAAAATATTCCCTTCATTTTTTTGACTGCAAAATCCGAACGAGGCGACTTTAGAAAGGGAATGGAAATGGGAGCAGATGACTATATAACTAAGCCTTTCAGCGATATAGAATTAATGACAGCCATAGAAAGCAGGCTTAAAAAGGCGGCTTTATTACAAAAGAAATTTGACGTAGCCATCGCTGCCCAAACGGTAGAAGAAACAGGCACGCTCAAGGCGCTGGAAGAGATGGTGGCTACAAGCCCCGTAAATTTTTATAAAAAGAAGAGGTTAATTTACGACGAAGGAAATCATCCCGTAAAGCTGTTTTACATTCAAAAAGGAAAAGTAAAAAGTTTTAAAACCAATGAAGATGGAAAGGAGTTAACAGTAGGACTTTTTGGGGAGGGGGATTATGTTGGTTATACAGCTATTTTGGAAGGAACTATTTATAAGGAAGCGGCAGAAGTAATTGAAGACGCGACGTTGGCTATTGTTGACAGGGAAGATTTTGAAAAGCTGTTGCGTGCCAACAAAGAAGCGGCCCGCTACTTTATTCAGCTATTGGCGCAAAGCGTTACTGACAGGGAAGAGCAACTCGTGGGCATCGCCTATAATTCGCTGCGCAAGCGGGTAGCTGAAGCATTGGTAATGTTACAGAAAAAATATACAAAAGATGAGCAGGGACATTTTTCCATGTATATTTCAAGGGAAGATTTGGCGCATATTGCCGGCACGGCAACAGAGTCTATCATTCGCACGCTGAGTGATTTTAAAAGCGAAAAATTGATTGATATTAAAGATGGCTCCATCATTATCCTGAATGAAAAGCGGCTGGCGGCACTGCTAAATTAAAATATGTACTTGCCCTTTATACAAGCGATAGCAGGTATTTATTAAACTGCGTTTTCAGGTGAGAAAATTCCTTTTCCAGGTACGATATTTCATTGCGCAACTTTTCCTGCTTTTTACATGTTTTATAGTCCGGAAGTGTTTTTTGTATAAGCACCCCTTTCAGCGTTTTTTCCTGGTCTTTTATATCACGCTCTATGTCGTGTATATATTCATCTTTTAAAATAAATTCTGTTTGAAAGTGTTCAGCCTGCGCTATAAATGATTTATCTGTTTCTTTGTCCACCACTTCGCTCAGTCTTGTTTTTAAAAAGCTGTTTTCCTGGATAAAAAAATCAAGCAAACGTTTCCACGTTACATTTTCATGCACAAATTGCTCTGTTTTAGCTGACTCCGCCATCGTTTGTTTTTTATATTCCAATGCGCTTAACAATTGATATTCATTTTAGTTTCATAGTTGCGTTTTCCCCTGCAGGATAGCACGTTTGTACTGTATGCGTTTTGTCGTTTAAGGAAGGGCTCACATAAGGTATGCCCAATCCCATTCCCCTTAAAATCAACAGGCAGGCCATCGTTGCCATTAATACAGGGTAAGCGCTTCTTATTTTTTTACGTACTTCAATGCTTATATAATTTCCAAAAAAAGATACGCTCCACATAACGGGTAAAGTACCCAGCCCGAAAGAAGCCATAAAAACGACACTTTTAAAAGGAGAGGCATACGCAATAGCTCCTGCAATGGCCATATAAATTAATCCACAAGGCAATAACCCGTTTAACAGGCCAATCGCAAACAACGAAAAATTATTTTTTTTAAAAAACAGTCTGCCCAGCAAGCCCCGTACGCTGTAATTATACCGGGCAAATAAAGAATCGCTGCTTTTTGCAGTAAG
>JANYFI010000796.1 GCA_025362765.1 Ferruginibacter sp.
GAAACCTGTCTGGTCTTAATTTCTAAAATGTCAAACAATAATTTATAAAGAGACTATTCCGCCGGTTGGATTTCATGAAGCAAACATACTCATCTCTACAGAATAGCAATATATTCTGACTCATCATTTTGTATTTATTTAATCCTGAAAAAAAAATTTGGTAGTGACGATTTTTAAGCTAATTTTACATTGTATCTCGCCTTCAAAATCACAATTCCTCCACAAAGACTTAGCTTATTTTAATTCACTTGAATAATTAATCATCGTATTCATCCTGCATTTAAATGTAGCTTCCTTTACTTCCACCCCCCTAAGTATTACCTACTTGATTTGTACCGGTTACTAATGTATTATTCACCTGTATGAATTAGGCTTATTAATTATCTCTAATTTTAATACATTTAACATGAAAAAAGCTCTACTTCTTTGCTCGTTTGGTTTGTGCTCTTTGCTGGCTCTCGCACAATTTCCCTACAGCGGCACTATTTCCACAACAGATCCAAAGTTTAACAGGCCAGATCCCGGCAATCCCCCGACAACCATTTCAACGCAAGGTGTCGGTGTATTTTACGATGTTATTCCATTAACTATCACTACCACTGGCCTGGTTACTATTACCAGTTCCACGACAACGCTTAATTTTGATTTGGTTGGATTCTTGTACGGCACGGCTGGCTTTGACCCATTAAATCCATTAACCAATGCCTTGGCCGGCGACGATGACTCCGGTCCAGGAACTTTGAATTTTGCGGTTACTTATAATTTTACAACGCCTGGAACTTATTACATAGTTGTAACAACGTTAAAACCACCATTAACCGGTGACTATACTTTAACTCTTACAGAGCCAGGTCCTTTACCGGTAAGGTTGGTATCGTTTAGCGCTGAAAAAACAACTGGTGGAAGTTTACTGAAATGGACCAGCGCAGAAGAAACAGGTATTTCAAGCTATGAAGTTCAACACAGTACCGACGGTGTTAGTTTTAAGGATATATCCGATGGAACTGTTAAGGCAGTAAATGCGTCTACAAATTCCAATTATACTTACGTTGATGCAAACCCTTACCAAAAATTGAATTATTACCGGTTAAAGATTGCGGAAAAAACAGGGGCTACTACTTTCAGTACTGTTGCGCTTGTTAACAACGGTAAAAACAGCAATAAGCTGATGGCCATTTTCCCCAATCCAACCGCTAATGTTTTACGCATTCAACCTGCAACAGGCCAAAATGGTAAAGCCACGGTTGCGGTTCTTTCGGGAGCTGGTCAAATAGTTTACAAGTCTGATTATACCTTCTTAGAAGGCAGCATTGTAACGGTAAATCTAAAAAAACTTTCAGCAGGAAGTTATGTTGTTCGCGTTAGAACTGCAGATGGACAAATAAGCAATTTGCGCTTTGTAAAGTATTAATTAAAAAAGCAGTTTGAATAAAAAAAAGGATACATTGTATGTATCCTTTTTTTATTGGTAAAAGTTATCTTTTTAACGTCCACTCATGAGTATATCTTTTTTAAATTCTTCATTAAATGAATGTTTTTTTAACAGATCTTCCAGGCTGATATGCATCCTGTACCGCCAGTAATGTTTAGACTCGGCAGGAACATTAATACGTTCATCATTCGGATTGTTTCTTCTCAATGTTTCGCTGCTGCCCAAAATATCCTGTAACTGAAATATACTCCACATGGCAGGCGAATAAATATGTTGCAAAACAATTTCTTTATTGATATAGGGCTCGCAATAATAAGTCGCTCCGCCATAATGACCCAGAATTGAATTGTAAAATTGCTGCGTTTTATTACGGTCTTCTTCCCACCATCCCCGAATGGTACTCATATCATGTGTACTAGGTGTAACAACACTTAAATAGGGCGCGTCTTTTGGATGAAAAAAAGACTGGTTTGTTTGCTTGGGCATTCTCTGTATTTCCAGGCTAAGCATACCCAATTGCCGCATAACATCCGGCACACAGGCGGGCACCATTCCTAGATCTTCGCCGCATACAAGCATATCTGTACTGCATTTTAATTCCGGTAATTTTTGCATTGCCAGTTTTCTCCAAAAATCATCCTGGCGGCGAAAGAAATAATCAATATACAATGGTTTTAATTGCTGCTTGCTATAATCGTCCAGTTCTCTGAATGACATAGTATTTTCCACGCCAAAACGGAAGTGAAATTGCTGCAGCTTTGAACCTGGTTCTTCAAAAAATATAACGTTACTGATTAAATCAAATAACCCTTGCTTAATCAGTTGTGTAAAATCAGTGCCTGTTACCTGGTTAAAATAGGCCTCTACTTTTCGCTGTGTATCAAAAGCCGGCTTTAATTGGTAAAACCCATCCAGGGCATCTAAAAAATTTTCCTTTACAAACGTGGCCTGCTGATGAAATTTTTCCT
>JANYFI010000814.1 GCA_025362765.1 Ferruginibacter sp.
GCTTAAAATAAAAATACCTGTGTCTTTTACTAAACTGCGCAGCTGATCAATATCAAAACTGCTTAACACACTTCCGGTTGGATTATTTGGTGAGTTAAGCACAATCATTTTTGTTTTTGCAGTAATGCTGTCTTTCACCAATTGCCAGTCAATGTTGTACAAAGGAAAAGCCAACGGAATTAAAACCGGCACCGCTCCATTGATGATAATATTGGGAATATAACTGTCATAAGCTGGTTCAAACACAATTACTTCATCTCCCGGTTGCAGCACGGTAGTTAGTGCCGTGTAAATGGCGTATGTTCCGCCTGGTGTAATGGTTATGTCTGTATCAGGATGAATATTGGCCGCATACAGATCCAGCATTTTTTCAGCCAGTCTTTCCCTCAATAACAACAGGCCGTTCATATGCACATACTGGTTATTGCCTTTTTGCATGGCTTCATTTACCAGCGCAATCAACTCAGCATTCATCATAAAATCGGGAAAGCCCTGGCCCAGGTTAATGGCATTGTGTTGGGCCGCCAACACACTCATTTGGGTAAAAATGGTGGTGCCAACCTGTGGAAGTTTACTTTGGATGGAAAGTGGTGGCATTGAAATAACTACATTTTAACTTTGTTTGCCGGCGCAGGTATCAATCATATGGAAAGCTTTCGCCATCAAATAAATTTATCTCCTTTATTTCTCTTTACTTCCGCTACATATTCTTTTATCTCCTGCTCTTTATCCTTTTTACAAATCAATAAAACATCTTCTGTATCCACGATGATAAAATCATCCGCTCCCTGTATTAACACCAGCTTTTTGTTATCGGCATGTACCATATTTTTGGTGGCATCAATGATAATAACGTTTTCACCAGACACTGCATTATCGAGGTAATCTTTTTCAAAATTTTCATACGCACTTGCCCAGGTACCCAGGTCGCTCCATCCAAAAGACGAAGGAATAATATAGACGTTATCCGCCTTTTCCATAATGCCATAATCGATTGAAATATTTACGCACTGCGGGTAAATTCTTTCAATAGCATCTTTTTCATCGGCTGAAGAAAAGCTGGTCTTTTCTGCATCAAACACATCGTGCATTTCAGGCAAAAACTTTTCAAACGCATGAACAATGTTTTTTACCTGCCATACAAAAATGCCTGCGTTCCATAAAAAATCACCACTTGATATAAATGTTTTGGCCAAATCCCTGTCAGGCTTTTCCGTAAATGTTTTTACTTTAAAAACGTTTTCACCTACCTGTTGCTGATCGTATTGAATGTAACCATAGCCAGTATTTGGGTGGGTGGGTTTTATGCCCAGTGTAACCAATGCTTTTATATTGTTGGTAAAATGCAATGCCTGCAAACAGGTTGCTTTAAATCCCCCGGGATCAAGAATGATATGATCGGCGGGAGCACAAATTAAATTGGCTTCGGGATTTAATTGAAGCAACTTGTAGGAAATGTAGGCTATACAGGCTGCCGTATTTTTTCTTGAAGGCTCGCACAATATATTTTCTACCGGTATATGGGGCAATTGCTCGGCAACAATTTCTTTATATTGGTTGGTGGTAACTACGTAAATATTTTCCGTTGGTACAAATAAAGTAAACCGGTCAAAGGTAGCCTGGATCAGCGTTCTGCCGGTATTCAAAATGTCCAGAAATTGTTTGGGGAAATCTGTTCTGCTCAATGGCCAGAACCTGCTTCCAATACCGCCAGCCATGATGGCTACGTAGTTATTTTTGTCCATTTTTTAATTATCGCAATTTTGAAAACGCAAATGTATAGAAATGTTTTAGCATCATACCTGCTTAAATGATGCCCTCTTTTATTAAATCATGTAGGTGAATGATGCCTTTATACTGATCATTCTCTGTTACTATTAACTGGCTGATGTCCTTGGTTTTCATCAATTCAAGTGCATCTGCCGCCAGCATTGCGCAATCAATCATAGCTGGTTTTGGTGACATTATATCCGTTGCCTGCAAGGCCGAAAAATCCGCGTTTTTCTCCAGCATTCTGCGCAAATCTCCATCTGTTATAATGCCAGCTACAGTATTGTTACTGTTAACCACGGCGGTAACTCCCAACCGCTTCCTTGTCATTTCCACAATCACTTCTCTAATAGCGGCGGTACTGAATACTGCAGGTTGTTCATTTTGAGATGATAGATCTGAAACCCGCAGGTAAAGCCTTTTGCCAAGCATACCGCCAGGATGAAACCTGGCAAAATCAGCCGTTTCAAATCCTTTTACCTTCATCAGACAAACTGCGAGTGCATCGCCCATTACCATTTGGGCGGTAGTGCTGGTGGTTGGCGCCAGGTTATTAGGACAAGCCTCCTCGTCAATCGTGGTATTTAAAACGATGTCACATATCCCGGCCAGGAAAGAAGAAGTGTTACCAACCATACCAATCAATGTATTGCCAAAACTTTTTATCAAAGTCGCCAATACTTTTATTTCCGGGCTGTCGCCACTTTTACTGATAATGATAACAACGTCGTTTTTTTGAATCATGCCCAGGTCACCATGTACGGCATCCGCTGCATGCATAAATAGGGAAGGTGTTCCTGTACTGTTGAAGGTAGCCACCATTTTTTGAGCGATGATAGCGCTTTTGCCAATCCCGCTTATAACGAGTCTTCCTTCAGCTGCCGCGATTATATTTATTGCTTTTACGAAACCTTCCTCAATAAAATCCGCCATTTTATTTATGGCGGCCGCCTCTAATTGAATGGTACTTTTAGCTGTTTTTATAATGTGCTGATTATTCATTGTTGCAGTGGCAAACCTACTTTAAATAGACCGTAACACAAAAGATACCGCTACTTTGTGCCCACTTATAAAAAAAATGATTACCTTATGGAGTGTTGGACTTGCTTTCAATTTGAAAATACAGGTTATTGAAGTAACTTTACCCTTTTTTAACATATCTGGAAACAGCTGTAATTTTGTTGGCTATGTTTTAATTCATTTTCCTATAAATTTTTAACCAAGCGTGAAAGAGACGATATCTATATGACTACAGTGAAAAAACCCAAAATATCCCCTTCTGTAAAAGAAAAAAAGGATAGAACCGTTCAAAAAAAATCAGCGGTAAAAGCAATTAGCGTTGAAAAAAATCTTGATTTAAAAGCGCAGTTACAAGACTCCTTTGGTTTTAACGGTTTTAAAGATCCCCAGGAAGCAATCATAAAAAACTTATTGGCCGGAAACGATGCGTTGGTAATTATGCCTACGGGTGGTGGTAAAAGTTTATGCTACCAGTTGCCGGCTATTATTAGTGAAGGTTGTGCCATTATTGTTTCTCCCCTGATTGCATTAATGAAAAACCAGGTTGACCTGGTGAGAAGTTACAGCAGTAAAGATGATGTGGCGCATTTTTTAAACAGCACCTTAAATAAAGGCCAGCAAAAAATTGTAAAAGATGATTTAACTACCGGCAAAACAAAGATGTTGTATGTAGCGCCGGAAACATTGACCAAGGAAGAAAATATTGAGTTTTTTAAAGACCTGAACGTGTCATTTTTTGCTGTAGATGAAGCCCATTGTATTTCCGAATGGGGGCACGATTTCAGGCCTGAATATCGCCGCCTGCGGGAAATGATGGAATTGATTAATCCCGATGCGCCGATGATTGCATTGACTGCAACCGCCACTCCAAAAGTACAAAACGATATTTTGCGCAACCTGGGTTTGCGTAATCCTAAAATATTCATTTCCTCCTTTAACAGGCCTAATTTATACTACGAAATTTTACCCAAAATAAATAAAGACCAAACTGTAAAAAGTATTGTTCGCTTTGTATCTCAAAACAAGGGAAAAAGCGGTATTATTTATACCCTCAACAGAAAAACAACAGAAGAGCTTGCAGACATGCTGATGGCTAACGGCATAAAAGCGGTGGCTTATCATGCAGGTTTGGATAGTAAGTTAAGGGCTGAACGACAAGACCTTTTTTTGAAT
>JANYFI010000820.1 GCA_025362765.1 Ferruginibacter sp.
CTCGTTTCATCGAGTAACGGTAAGTTATCGGGATTATGACTTAACAAAAACATGTCCAGGTCACCATCGCGGTCAAAATCAAAAAAATAAGCCTGGGTACTGTAACCAGTATCCGCAACACCAAATTGTGCAGCCTGTTCGGCAAATTTTGGACTTCCGCTGGCATCATTGCCGGTGTTTATAAATAACTGATTCGCTCTTTTTGCAGATGGCATTTTACCGGAGTAGCAAACATAGATATCCGTTTTACCATCACCATTTACATCCGCCATTGTTACACCGGTTTTCCATGGGCCGGGCCTTGACTGCGCATTGGCAGCAACTGTAATATCCTGAAACTGCATACCTCCCTTATTGAGGTATAATTTATTATCGCTAAGGTTACTCGAAAAATAAATATCCTGCAAACCATCATTATTCAAATCACCAACAGCAACACCGCCTCCATTGTAAAAATATTCGTACAGCAATACGTTGGTGTTTAAACCTTCTGTAAGCGAATTGCTGAAATCAACATGCGTAGTGGTTGGAGGTAATAAAGTAAAAAGATGCGCCGAGTCTGAAGCTGCAATTGTTGCTGTACTTTCAGTTGTAGTTTCATTATTATGGCAGGCACTTATCAGCAATGTGAGCGATGCAATAATACAGTATAGGAAAATATTTTTGTTCAATTGGACTAGTATTTAAATTTAAAAAATCAGGATAACCATAGCTTCAAAAGTAGTTTTTATTTCGGACTATGCAGTGATAAAGAAGTCGAAAATTGAAGGTTGATAAAAATTTATTAATTGCAAAAACAGGTTGGTTTTTTTATTGAAGATTACCAGATGGATACGCCTATCATTAATATTGTACATGCTGTTGATGGCTTACAAATATTCACTGCCTGCGGCTTTGGGTTAAGGCGATGCTCAAACGGCCACCCCTGCGCTTTTCATGATACCTATGCTGTGTTAAGGAATACCATGAAAAAAACTTTTGAAAAAACAACGGTTAGAAAACTGGCCAAAAATATAGAAGACGGCACACACTTTTTGTCAAGCATCGAAATAAATAAAACGTGAGCACAGAAAGAAATAGCATTAAAGTTACTGTTGAGTATAACAATGAGCTGCATATTTTAGAAACCTACCCGTATGCCTACAGAAGCTTAATGCACTTTATTTTTGACAACATATTTATTGAAGATTTTGGCGACTGCAGGGGAATGGGCCGTTGTGGCACCTGCCTGGTAGAAATAGTAAACCTGCAATGCACCGATGATGACTATGAACGGAATGAATTAACTACATTGGGCAGACTTGGATATATAACACCCAACACAAGGCTTGCCTGCCAGATGTTGGTTGATGAAAGGATCAATAATCTGCATTGCAGGGTGCTATTACCAGAGTCTTTAGGGTTTTAGCTATACCAAATTGATTACAGCAATTGATTTATACTGGCGCGAAAACTTTAACAAATATTAACCCAAAACAACAAATTTATTTGGATGAAATTTGTTAAGTTTGCAACACATGATTAATAACAGTATCAATATCGTTCAGTCACTTAATAACAGGTACACAGTACCTGCCTTGAGGGCATTTGATATCTGTTCATTTACAGAGTTTTTCCCGTTCTGTAAAAAATTGTATTACTTCTCCAATTTCAAGGACTTTAATACTTTTACCCAAGCCTGATTTTCTTCTAGGTTTGGGATATTCTTCCTTTGTTATTTCCATTAATTTATAATGACTGGTGCGTTGGCGTGTCTTAAATTCATTTTGAATTCGGACGAGTAGTGGCTTTTATGGTAGTATCTTTCAATGCAGGGTAGTCATTGCATCTCTCCACTTTTAAATTCGCAAAAATGTCGACTATTGCATTTTCATTAATTATAGTACTCTTCGTTGTATTTCTTTTTATTGGGTTTATTTACATCAATAATAAAGAGAAGAGGAGAACTGCAGGTTTATTGTTGTCTCAGTTAAGCAAATCAGGAATAGAAAATAACTTGTCTTTTTCCAGCCAGGAATTATTAAATGGTTCTATGCTCGGTCTGGATGCAATAAAAATGAAACTATTGATTTTGCAACCCGATGGCGAAGATGCCTACGGATGGAATATAATTGACCTGGAAATGGTAAAGCATTGTGTTGTAAAAAAAATTTATGAACCATTTTATGAAGGCAATTCCAGGGAGAAAAGAAATGAAAATTACCTGGATAAAATTGTGTTGCATTTTGAATTTTCGGATAACAGCGCATCCAAAGAAGTGGATTTCTACAGGCATATCACCAATAACATTTATGAAATGCAGCACCTGGAACAGAAGGCCAAAAAATGGGAATTAATCCTTATGCAAATGATGGGAAATAAAATGAAACAGAGAGCATAAATTCCAAATTATTGCTTTCCCTTGCCGGCTAAAAAGCGGTTGTAATCCATGTGTCTTACTCTTAACAAGGTTTTCGATATAACGGGCAATTTTAATATTCTTTAAATAAATTAGCATGATACCAAATCGAAAAAATATTTCCCGTAACGGGATGATTTTATCAGTGATTGTATTGATAAACGCAGTGATACTTGAACATGCATTTACAATAAATGAGCGATGGTACTGGGCGTTAATTTTCACATTACCCCTATTTGCAGCTGCTGTTTTTTTTAATAAAAATAAAAGGAAAATACTTAGCAGAAGTGTTTGATTTTTATCGGCATTACCATCAACACAGGTATTTTATTTAACAGAAATCAGTGAGTAGATTAAAGGAGAACAATTGAATCTGCCTCAAAAAGAAACATCTATTTATCAATATTAAATTAACAATGTCATGCAAAAGTTAAACAAACAACTTATCCTGAGAAAAGATGATTATAATTTATTGGTATCCTACCTGAAAAGCGGACAAAACAAATCAATGTTTAATCCGCAGAATGTAAAAGAACTTCAAACAGAATTAAAAAAGGCAAGACTCGTTGACGAGAATGATTTTCCACTTGACGTTGTAAGGCTTAATTCAAAAGTAAAAATAAAAACAGAAGGTAAACAGGATTTATTAGAACTCATGTTAGTTATGCCTGATAAAGCAGATATAAAACAACGGAAAATTTCCATTATGGCGCCAATAGGTACAGCGTTGCTGGGTTTCAGGCAGGGTCAGGTAGTTAAGTGGCAGGTACCATCCGGCAAAAAAAAATTCACCATTATAGAAGTGGCAAACCTGCATGATTAATATGTTGAATTCATAATCAGGTAAGTCACTTTTTTTACCACACAATAAACAGGTCTTATTTGTTCAACCAAAAAATAGATAATTATGCAAACTTTATTGCCAGAATATAAATTCGCTAACACGGCAAAAGTCAACATAACTAATGCAGGCAATAGCATTCCTTCTGTTGGTTTAACTATTCCTTTCCAGCCGTGCACGGAGGATGCTATAACTATTCAAATGCGGTTACGGTCTGCAGCAATCGCTGTTCAGGCAAGGATGAAAGATAGTTATGATGAAGCGTGTATAAATAATGTGCTTGCACGTGTAGAAAAATTATTCAGTACGCTGAATTACAATTCTTATTGCAAAAGTATATCACTCATTTTAACAACGGCCGAAGAAAAAGTAATCTATTTAAATTATCCTGTTAAACCCGTTGCTTATGTAAGTGAACATGTTTCGTTGCTGCATGTAGCCGCCAATACAGACAGGCAACCTGAATTCTATTTCCTTTTTTTTAGAGAGAGCAATGCAACGCTGTATGAATACCATCATAATAGGCTTCACCGGGTTTATATAAAAAGCCAGCCCCTCTGTTTAGATGGAAAAGTGGATGATGCCGGTCTGTTTAAGCAGGTTGCTCAAACTATACATTTATTGAACAGAAAAGAGGAGAAGCCGGTTTTTGTTGCTGGAAGCCCGAATGTAGTTGAGTCATTTTCCAATACCTCTTACTTTACAAATATTTTTTTTACACTGCTATACGAGGTGGCTCCATTTTGCGAATCGGTAAGAAACGCTCTTGCAAAAGAAGTTTCAAATCGGTGGGAGTACTGGCAGGCAAAATTTGTTGCGGGAAGAATAGCAATTGCGCAAAAAGCAGGCTGTCTTATATCTAATGTAGAAGCGGTATTAAAAGCATTGAGTCATAGTGCAGACGGATGGTTACTGCTGGATAAAAATTTAAAACGGCAATTATATAAATCAGGTAGGGTAAATGCACTTTTTTACAAATCAGACGAAATGAAAAACCAGATAGAACGGTTTTTAAAAAGGGGCAATAGCATCGGAATTACGGAAGCCGGGTTCTTAAAAAACTTTGGTGGCATTATATTGCTGCAAAGTAATAACTGCTCGTTTTATTCTACCACAATCATATAAATAATAAAAACTCAAAAACATGAAAATTAAAATTAAGTCATTGCATTTTACTCCAAAGCAACTGCTACTGGATTTTGTAAATAAAAAAGTGGGTAAACTCTCTCAATTTTATGAAAGAATAATCGTAGGCGAGGTATCATTATCTACCGAAAAATCAGATAAAAATGAAAACAAGCTATGTGATATACGATTGATCATTCCTGGAAATGATCTGCTGGCCAGTACCCAATGCAAAACATTTGAAGAGGCAATTGACCGCTCTGTAAATGTGTTGAAAAAGCAAATAGAGAAGAAAAAAAATAAAAGTATTGGCTATAAAATAGACAAGATGATTTTAATGCCGCAGTAACGGACGGCTTATCGCAATTCAAAAAAATGTTATTGGTGAGCAATACCTTTTCGCATGCTTGCAACAATTACAATGGCTCCCAGAAACAGCACGATGGCGGCAGTAAACAACAATTCATTTATATAAGGAATGGCATTATAGCTAAAGTCGAATATACCCTGCAACATCAGCAGTAATTCGTTTAGTATAATACCCGCCACGAATATTTGTATGCCTGTTTTTAGTTGCGGGGTAATTGGGATTAAATTAAAAGAAAGTGCATAACCGATGATAAATAAACTTGTTACTGCCAGCAGCACAAGATGCAGATAACCAATTACAATTGGGCGGAAACCATAAGACAATTTGCTAAGTGCCGGAAATACGGAACCTGCCTGCAGCAATAATTTCATTGTAAAAGCAATAGTAACAAGTAACAGGATTTTTTTGCCGAAAGTAGAAATAGACGTCGTAAATAAAACACGAACCTTTTGTACTTCTTTTACCAATACCCACCAGCCAGCCAACTGGGCCAGCGCAGCCGCTACAATGAGTAAGTACAATGCTAAAGGGATGGGCAACCACAGGGCTGATAAAAAATAAGCGGGCCCACATGCGAGGCAAAACAACAGAAACGATGTCTTTAATTTTTTAAACGATGCGCCAATAAATTCCAGCCTGGCCACAAAAAGTCCCATGCCGGCAAACATAAACCACCCATTGTACTGGAAGTGTAGAAAAAAATAAATGGCAGCCAGGTACCAGTTTTGTTGGGGTATTTTATTTGCCATCATAAAAGCAAGGGTAAATGCACCGGCTGAAGAAATGATACTAAATATCAGTGATACCTTTATCCACCAGTTACTTACTTTTTTTTGCTTTAAAGCAGTTAAATCTTTCCAATAGTAAACGGCAAAAAAGTAGGATACAAAAATTGAAAGGGTAGAAAAAATAATGGAAATGGCGCCGTATCCCTGGAATATAAAACTTATCAGCATGCCGTATGCCGTTACCAGGTTTGCATACAACAGCCATCTGTATTTTTTATAAACGTCTTTACCAGATTGATTGGCCAGGTGATGTATGAGTAACACCATTAATGATTGGGTGATCCATCCTGAAAAGGCGAAATGAGAATGGCTGTGCAGTAAATATTTTTGTTCAACAAATGGAAGGTAGAAAGCAATCTTATAGCGAAGTACAACACCCAATGTGGCTACCAGCACTAAATTTAAAAAAGAAATTGTAAGCCACTTGCGAAGGAAATTACTCATGAATTTTTTTACAAAATAATTGCAAAGAAATTTAGTTCATTATGACTTCAATCATATCCCTGCAATACACTTTTCCTTTTGATATTACCAGCTCGCCTTTTTCATGCATAGTACGCATGGTTCGTATAACAGTTTCTACCCGCAGGCCCGTCATATCCGCAATATGCTGACGGGTTAATTTAAGCTGGCAGCAATCGGCACAAAAATTCTTTTTATCCGATTTAAGCTGATTCAGCAGGTTGGCAATTATTTTTTCCGGACAATGAGAGGAGAAAGATTTTATGACAGACAATTTAAACCGAAGCCTTTTTGACAATAATTGCGTGAAGGCAAAATTTAACTCGCTGTTTTCTTTTAGCAATTGAAGAAAAGTAGGTTTATGCAAGCGGATGATAATACTGTCTGATGCCGCAATGGCTGTTGCTAAAAATGGCTCATCATCAAAAAGCGGGTATTCACCAAACGATTCGCCTGGTTCAATTATTGAAAGTACTGTGTCTTTTCCTTCATCTCCAATACTAACCCATCTTATACTTCCACTTATTAATTGATGGTAAAAAGAACAGCTTTGCCCTTCGGTAAAAATAATTTCGCCGGCAGTTACTTTTTTGTAAGCACCACCCCAGGCAAGCAATAAGTCAACGTCAATCATGATGAAAAAATTAGTTTGTAAATGATTGTTCAAATCTACCTATAGGTTGCACGCTGTGCTATGACATTGATTCATTATACACATGATTCAGATCATATTAATTATCTGCCAGCAGTGTATTTTTGCTTTTTTAACTGTAGTTACAGTTGATAATTGTAAAAGCTTCCCGCCATTTTTTCTGCTCAAATAGGGACATTTTTCAATTATGACTAAACGCATAAAATGCTACAAAATCGAGTGTTAATCTTGTGCAATCATTTCATTTATCAAAAAAATAAAACAATATGAAAAAACTGATTGTAACTGGCCTGGTTGTAAGTTTTGCAGCATTCTTAACCAGTTGTGGCGATAACAAATCTGCTGACAATAATGCAGGCGCGACCAGCAGTGCAGCAGCAGCAGATGCAAACAAAGCTACTGACAACCCTTCTTACGACCCAAATAGGGGGGAAGGAAAATTTACAACCGTTGAGTTGGGCTCCTCTGTAGATGCGGCGAAGGCTGAAGGCGGAAAAAAAGTATTCGATGTAAAATGTGGCGCCTGCCATAAGCTTACCGACGAAAAACTGGTTGGTCCGGGATGGTTAGGTGTAACAACCCGTCATAAACCAGAATGGATCATGAATTTTATTACTAACACAGATGCGATGATTACCAAGGATCCTAAAATGCAGGCGCAGTTGGAAATATGCCTTGTGCGTATGCCAAATCAGGGTTTAACAGATGATGATGCCAGGAACCTGCTGGAGTTTATGCGTAAAAATGATGGGGTAAAATAATGCTTCGTTTAATGTTTAATAAACCAGTATATCATACAATTTAAATAAGCAAATAATGAAATCAATCAACTTAAATGCAATTGGTGTAGCAGCCCTTGCCTTACTTTTTAGCGTGCAATCCTGCAAGCCCAAAAATGCACAGTCGGCCGTAAGTGGTGATGCTGCCGCAAAATCTTATGTTGCACCCGGCAAATACGATGAATTTTACAATTTCGTATCGGGTGGCTTTAGCGGGCAAATGAGTGTGTACGGCTTGCCAAGTGGCAGGTTGCTAAGAGTAGTACCCATCTTTTCTGTTAATCCCGAAAATGGATATGGATACTCTGAAGAAACCAAACCGATGTTAAACACGTCGCATGGTTTTATTCCATGGGACGATCAGCACCATCTCGATCTATCTCAAACTGATGGTAAAATTGATGGTCGCTGGATATTTGCCAACGCTAACAATACGCCCCGTGTAGCAAGGGTTGATCTTTCTACTTTTCATACGGCTGAAATTCTTGAATTACCCAACAGTGCGGGCAATCACTCCTCACCTTTTATTACAGAAAATACAGAGTATGTAGTAGCAGGTACCAGGTTTAGCGTACCTCCAGATGATAAAAATGGAGATGTACCCATTAATACTTACAAAAAGAATTTTAAAGGCACCATTAGTTTTATCAGTGTAGATAAAAATAACGGAAATATGGATATTGCTTTTCAACTGCAATGCCCACCAGTTAATTTCGACCTTAGTCACTCAGGTAAAGGTGTATCAAGCGGTTGGTTTTTCTTTAGTTGTTACAACACGGAACAGGCCAATACGTTGTTGGAAGTAAATGCTTCAAAAAAAGATAAGGATTTTATTATGGCAGTAAACTGGAAACTGGCAGAAAAATTAATTAAAGAAGGCAAAGGCCGTAAGCAGGCTGTAAAGTATGCCAGCAACCGTTATGATGAAAAGACACATACTGCAACTTCTACAATTAAAACAGAAGTAACGGTAATGGATGTAGCTGATTTCCCCGGCCTTGTTTATTTTATTCCTTGTCCTAAATCGCCCCATGGCTGCGATGTAGACCCAAGTGGCGAATACATTGTTGGTAGTGGAAAACTTGCTGCTTTGATACCCGTATTTAGTTTTAGTAAAATTCAAAAAGCAATTGAGGCTAAAGATTTTGCAGGCGATTATAACGGTATTCCAGTGATTAAGTATGAATCTGCTTTGTATGGAGAAGTGAAAAAACCTGGTCTTGGCCCTTTACATACTGAATTTGATGGAAGAGGTAATGCCTACACCACCATGTTTGTAAGCAGTGAAGTTGTAAAGTGGAGTATTAAAGACTTAAAAGTATTAGACAGGGTTGCTACATTTTACTCACCAGGTCACTTAATGATTCCCGGCGGTGATACCAAAAATCCAAACGGAAAATATTTGGTTGCATATAATAAAATTACCAAAGACCGGTTTTTACCTACTGGTCCAGAGCTGGCTCAAAGCGCTCAATTGTTTGATATCAGTGGTGATAAAATGCAACTCATCCTCGACTTTCCAACAATCGGTGAGCCGCACTATGCACAGGGTGTGGAAGCAAGTGTAATCAGGGATAAGTCAGTTAAGTTTTTCAAGATTGAGGAGAACAGCAATCCTTTTGTATCAAAAGGGGAAGGGACTACCAAAGTAGTACGTACAGGTAACCGGGTGGATGTATATATGACTGCCATCCGCAGCCATCTTACACCTGATAATATTGAAGGTATTCGCCTTGGAGATGAAGTATATTTCCATGTAACTAATATTGAACAAGATTGGGATGTACCACATGGCTTTGCCATTAAAGCTGCAGCCACCGCAGAACTGCTGATAATGCCAGGCGAAACTTCTACGCTGAAATGGGTGCCAGACAGGGTTGGTATTATACCATTCTATTGCACAGATTTCTGTAGCGCTTTACATCAGGAAATGCAAGGTTATGCAAGGGTGTCTCCTGCGGGAAGTAATGTGCCATTAACATTTAGTACTGGTACCAACACCCCAAAAGACGACAGTACTTCTATCAAATAGTGTATTGGTAATTAGTTGAAGATTGAAAGTTTAGGCTGTGATTTTTTCCAAAGGCTTACTTCAATCTTCAACTGAATACCATTGTTTCTTTTCCTTTAACTTACAAATATGAAAAGCAAAAGTGTTTCTGTAATAACCCGCGTATTGCTGATACTTTGCAGCATTGGGTTGGTTGTAGTATTGTTTGTTCCCATGTGGAGGATAGATCTTTCTGCTCCACAATATCCCGAAGGATTACGCTTATTAATTTATGCCAATAAATTGGCCGGTAATGTAGATATCATTAATGGTTTAAATCATTACATAGGCATGAAAACCCTGCATGCGGCAGACTTTCCCGAATTTAAAATATTATCGGGTATCATTATTTTTTTTAGTTTGCTTTTATTGTGGGCTGCTATTGCGGGTAAAAGAAAATGGATACATATTTCATTTGCCCTGTTTGTAACTTTTGGCGTTATTGCTATGATTGATTTTTGGAAATGGGAATATGCCTATGGACATAATTTGAATCCAGAAGCTGCTATCATTGTACCAGGCATGGCTTACCAGCCACCGCTGATTGGCTTTAAACAATTATTAAATTTTGGTGCCTACTCAATGCCTGATATAGGAGGCTGGATTTTTGTGACCGTAGGAGCAATTCTGCTAGGAATGGTAGTTTTCGAAGGGAAAAGAAATAAATCAGTTAACCTTTCTTCATTGGCCATGCCTGCATTGTTATTAGCAGGTATTACAATCGGCTTAAGCAGTTGCAATACCAAACCGCAATTACTGGCTATTGGAAAAGACAATTGTGATTTTTGTAAAATGACTGTGAGCGACAACCGTTTCGGCGCAGAAATAGTCACTAAAAAAGGAAAGATATATAAGTTCGATGATGAGCATTGCATCATCGGATTTTTACGGGAAGGCAAAGTTAGCAAACCCGATATTGCAGGCACCTATTTCGTTGATTTTAGCGTGCCAGGCAAACTGATAAATGTAGATGATGCACTATTTCTGCAATGTCCTGCACTCAAAAGTCCCATGGGTGGTAACATTGCAGCTTTTGCCAACGCAGACAGCCTGGCAAAAACTTTTCAGGAAATTAATGGTAACCAAATATCCTGGGAGGACATGCAAAAATGAAAGGGCTCCTTTTCATATTGTCGTTGGGTCTTTCTGCGCAAGCAGGCGCCTTTACCATTCACGTAGGCCCACAACGTGAATATAAAACTATTACCGCAGCCATTACTGCCGCAAATGCAGGCGATACTGTGCTGGTAGATGCTGGTCATTATGCAGAAAAGAAGATTGTAATTAATAAAGCAATTTTTCTTAAAGGCATTAATTACCCGGTGATAGATGGAGAAAAAAAATACGAAATACTTTATGTAAAAGCCGACGGCGTAATTATAGAAGGATTTAGTGTTGTTCATTCAGGTGTATCGAGTATTGATGATATTAGTGGAATAAAAGTGGAAGATAGCAAGAATGTAATCATCCGTAATAATATACTGCAGGATAATTTTTTTGGCATTATGATTCAGAATGGCTTAAACTGCCTTGTAGAAAATAACCAGATTAGTGCCACCAGTAACCTGGAGCAGGAAAGCGGAAATGGTATCCATTGCTGGAAGGGTGATAGTATGCGGATTATTGGCAACAAAATAACCGGCCATCGTGATGGCATTTACTTTGAGTTTGTAAAACATTCCATCATCTGGAGAAATACTTCTGAAAAAAATATTCGCTATGGCCTGCATTTCATGTTTAGCAATGATGATACTTACGTGAGCAATATTTTTACTAACAATGGTTCGGGTGTGTCAGTTATGTTTAGTCAGCGTATTAAAATGTTCAGCAATTATTTTGAAGAAAACTGGGGCGATGCATCGCACGGCATTTTGCTAAAAGAAATATCGGATGGCTACATGCAGGGTAATTATTTTGTTAAAAATACCAGCGGTATTTATATGGAAGGCGCCAACAGAATTTGTATGAGTTACAATAGTTTTATCAACAATGGCTGGGCACTGAAAATTCAGGCAAGTTGTATGGACGTGGCGCTGGATCATAACAATTTTACCGGTAACACTTTTGATGTAGGCACCAACGGATCGCTGGTACAAAATACATTCAACAACAATTACTGGGATAAATATGAAGGATATGATTTAAACAAAGATAAGATTGGTGATATCCCTTACCGCCCGGTGAGTATGTATTCTATGATTGTAGAAAAATATCCACCGGCAATGATTTTGTTTAGAAGCTTTATGACAAGCCTGCTTGATAAAACAGAAAAAATATTACCAAGTTTAACGCCTGAAAATCTAAAAGACGATTCGCCATTGATGAAGCCGGCATTTTAAAAACTTTACACGTTTTCAAATGGTGTAAACTTTTAAAAAAAATATTTATATCATGATTATCGCAAGCAATGTAACAAAGCAATTCGGAAAATTAAAAGCATTGGACAATGTATCTGCCACCTGCAATAAAGGGGAATGCATTGCACTGATTGGCCCTAACGGAAGCGGTAAAACCACGCTGATAAAATGCATTCTGGGAATGGTAGTGCCAGATAGCGGCTTCATTACTTTTAAGG